>VBCQ01000149.1 GCA_005882155.1 Betaproteobacteria bacterium | reverse complement strand
CCGGTGCGGGCGGCGGGGCGAGCGGACAGCGCCCGCCGGGCGTGTTCATCGTCGGCGACCCCAAGCAGAGCATTTATCGCTTCCGCCGCGCCGAGCCGCGGGTGTTCGACGCGGCGCGCGAATTTGTCGTGCACGGTCTCGGTGGCAGTGCGCTGGCCTGCGATCACACGCGGCGCAACGTGCCCGAGGTGCTGTGCAGCATCAACGAGGTCTTCGATGCAGCACAAGCGAGCGCTGAGTTCAGCGGCTTTCGCGCGCACACGACCGAGGTCGCAGCGGTATCCGATGGAGGTCTCTTCGCGCTGTCGCGGGTCATGCGGCCGCCCAAGCCGGCCATCGACGAGCACATCGAAGCCGCGTGGCGCGACAGCCTTGCGACCCCGCGATTGGAGGCCGACGAGGTCTTGCGCGAGCAGGAGGCGCAACAGGTCGCGCAAGCGGTGCATCAGCTCATCGCGCAGCAGCGGACAGCACCGGGCGACATCCTGCTGCTGTGCCGCAAGCGCGAGTCCTTGCGCCTGGTCGCTCAGGCGCTCGCGGCGTTGCATTTGCCGTTCGCAGCGGCCGAAGATTTCATGCTGCTCGACGCCGCCGAAGTTCGCGATTTGGTGGCGCTGCTCGATGTGCTCGCGTCGCCGCAACACAAGCTGTCGCTCGCGCGGGCGCTGCGCAGCCCGATATTCGACGCCAGCGACGACGACTTGATCGCCATCGCGCAAGCTGCCGCACCGCATGGCGACTGGTGGCGCGCGCTCGCGAGCATGAGCGCCCCGAGCCCGGCCTTGCAGCGCGCGCGCGATCTGCTGCAGCGCTGGCAGGCCGCGGCGCAGCAGTTGCCGCCGCACGACCTGCTCGATCTCATTGTTGCCGACGGCGAGGTGCGCGAGCGCGTTGCGGCCGCCGTGCCGCCGCAGCGGCGCGTCGCGGCGCTCGGCGCGATCGATGCTTTGCTCGGACAGGCGTTGACGCTCGATGGCGCGCGCTATGCCACGCCGTACAACTTCGTGCGGGCACTGAAGCGCCGCGCGATCAAGATTCCGGCCGCAGTCCAACCCGATGCTGTTCAGCTACTGACGATCCACGGCGCCAAGGGCCTCGAAGCGCGCATCGTGTTCGTGATGGACAGCGATCCGGAAACTAAGCACGCCGAGACAGCGACCGTGCTGGTCGATTGGCCGGTCGAGTCAGAGCATCCAACGCGCTGAGCGTTCGTCTACGCCGAGTCGCATTGCCCGCCGTCGCTTGCCGGCGTCCTCGAGCGCGAGCTCGCGGCGCGGCGGCGCGAGGAGCTCAATGGTCTCTACGTTGCGATGTCGCGTGCCCGCGAGCGGCTCGTGTTCAGCGCCACCGAGCCGCATCGCGCGCTTGCCGGGCCGTCGTGGTGGCAGCGTGTCGCGCCGCATGCGCAGCCGTGGATGCCGGCGGCAGCAGGCGCTTTCGATGGAACATCGGTGGCATCGACGGTTTCGCTGCGTTGTCTGCCGCCATGGTCGGGCATCCCGCAACACCGTGCGAAGTCGGTCACGAGCGACGACAACGCGAGCCGGCTCGGGAAGGCGGTGCACCGCGTCCTCGAATGGGCCGCCGCGCCGGGTCGACCCGCCATCGATCTCGATGCGCTGGCAACCGCGGCGGCGCATGAGTTCTCCGTCGACGCCGCTGAGGCGGCCCGAATCGCCGCGCGGATCTGGAGCAGCCCGAGCTGCGCGCGATTCTTCGACAGCACCGCGCTGCGCTGGTCCGGCAACGAAGTGCCGGTCGTCGATGCCGGTGACGTGCTGCGAATCGATCGTCTCGTCGCCGTCGACGAAGCCGGGATGCCGACCTGGTGGGTGCTCGACTACAAGCTCCAGCACGCGCCGCAAGCGCTGGCCGCGTACCGCGAGCAGATGCTGCGCTATCGCGCCGCAGTGCAGGTTTTACAACCGGGCGAGCGCGTGCGTTGTGCCTTCATCACCGGCGCGGGCGAGGTCATCGAAGTCGAATACGTCGATTGACGTGAGCAAGTCACAAAAGGCAGCGAATGCTCGGCCTGATCGGCGCATCGGCAGCGGCGACGGCGTCATCCAATAGGGGCAACTTCGTCCTGCTCCCACGATGGTCGCTGCTGCGTCGCCCGTTCCTCGCTCTCCGCCTGCTGCTGTCGCCCGCTCGCTCGGGCGCTTCGAGCTGCGCCAATTGCTCGGTAAGAGCACGGCGACGATGGTCTGGCTCGCGTTCGATCCGCGGCTCGGGCAGGAGCTGATGCTGACGCTGCCGCGCGTGCAGCCGGCCGATGCGGCGGCGCTCGAAGACTGGCAGCGCGAAGTGCGTCTCGCCGCGCGGCTGAACCATCCGCACCTCGCCCATGTCGTCGAGGTCGGCGTGCAAGATCACTGGCCCTACGTCGCGGTCGACCGCGCGCTCGGCGTGACGCTCGTCGAGTGGCTGGCCGCGCACCCGCAGCCCACGCCGATCGAAGCGGTGAAGTGGATGTGCGAGGCACTCGAAGGTCTCGCTTTCGCTCATGAAGCGGGGGCGACGCACGGCGACCTTCAGCTGCACCACATCCTCGTCAGCGAGCAGGGCACGGTGCGCGTGATGGCGCTCGAAGCGGCCCGCGACACCGGCGCATCGGTCGACGAGCGCGCGCGCGCCAACGATCGCGGCATGCCGTTGGACCCGAACCGGCTGCGCGTGCAACGCGACACCAGCGAGCGCGACGTGCTCGCCAGCGGCGTGCTGCTGCAGCAGCTGCTCACCGGTCAGCCGGTACTCGAAGAGCCCGACACGGCGCTTGTCATTGCCCGCATGACACCGATCGGCCGCGAGCTGGTGCGCCTGCCGTGGACCACGCCGCACCCGATCTCCGAAGCGCTGCGTGCCATCGCCAATCGCACGACCTCGGCGCAGGAGCGCCAGCGTTATCTCAACGCGCGCACCTTGCTGCGCGCGCTCGATGGCTGGCGCACCGCCGAAGCGCAGGACACCGGCGGACCGCTCGCGATGCTGCTCGACCGCATGCGCACGGTCGGCCATCTGCCGGCAATGCCCGGAGTCGGCTCGCGCGTCGCGCGCTTGTCGGCGAAGGATGGTCAGCACACCGAAGAAATCGCCGACCAGATCCTGCAGGACATGGCGCTCAGCTTCGAGCTGTTGCGCCAAGTCAATTCGGCGCAGGTGCAGGGCACGCAGATGGCCGGCAGCGGGCCGGTGTTGACGATCCGCCGCGCGATCGCGCTGGTCGGCCTGAACGGCATTCGCCAAGCGGCGTCGGCGCTTCGCATGTGGCCCGGGCCGCTGAATGCGAGCGGTGCCCAGGCGATGCAACGCATGATGGACCGCGTACGACTGGCAGGCCATGTCGCCCAGGTACTGCGGCCGGCGGGCTACCACCCCGAGGTGATGTTCCTCGTCGCGGTGCTGCAGAACCTCGGCCGGTTGCTGGTGCAGTACCACTTCCCTGAGGAAGCCGAGCAGATCTGGCAATTGATGCGGCCGTCGCCGCCGCCGGCCAATGCCGAGCCGGGCACGCCGGAGCAGCCCGGGCTCAGCGAGTCGGCAGCGTCGTTCGCCGTGCTCGGCGTCAACATCGAGACGCTCGGCGCAGCGGTCGCGCGCCATTGGGGCCTCGGCGAAGACGTGCAGCACATGATCCACCGCCTGCCGCGCGATCGGCCGGCGCGCACGCCCGACAGCGATGCCGACATGCTGCGCACTGCCGCGAGCGCGGCCAACGACGCGGTCGACGCCGTCTCGCTGCTTCCCGCCACCCGTGTCTCGCATGGACTCGGCCTCGTCGCGCAACGCTATGCGCGGGCGATGGAGATCAGCGTGCGCGATCTGCAGGAAGCGATGCAAACCGCACGTGCTGCCCTGCGCAGCGGCAGCTCGGTCGCCAACGCGCGAACCGAGGAAGCACCTGCGCAAGGCGAAGCGGCCACTGAGTCGCCGCCGTTTCCGAGTGCTGCAGACGCGGCGCAAGACACCCACTGAGGACCGATGGCTGCCGTTCCGACTCCCAACGCAACGCCGGCGATGCTCGGTCGCTTCGAGCTGCGCCGTGTTCTTGGCAAGGGCGCTCAAGCGACGGTGTGGCTCGGCTTCGATCCGCGGCTCGAGCGCGAGGTCGCGGTCAAGCTGATGCGCCCCGCCGCCGGCACCGACGCGGCGGCGGTGAATCAATGGCTGCAAGAAGCTCGCAGCGTGAGCCGGCTGACCCACCCGCACATCGTGCCGGTGTTCGAAGCCGACATGCACGGCGCGCAGCCCTACCTCGTCTTCGAATACGTGCCGGGGCGCACGCTTGCCGAGCACTTGCGCGCACGCGGCGCGCTGCCGCCGCGCGAAGCGGTGCAGTTGATGCTCGGCGTGCTCGATGCACTGCACGCGGCCCATGTGGCGGGCGTCGTTCATCGCGACTTGAAGCCGTCGAACGTCCTCGTCGACGGCGCCGGCCGCGCGCGGGTGATGGACTTCGGCATCGCCGTGCGGGTCAAGGACGCGGCAAGCCATCAAAAGGTCGTCGGCACTCCCGGCTACATGTCGCCCGAAGCGGCGCATGGCGCTGCGCCGATGTCCGCGATGGATGTGTTCTGCGCCGGCCTCGTGCTCGCCGAGGCGCTGCACGGCAAGCCCTTGATCGCCGAGAAGGATCCGTACCGCGCGATCTATCGGGCGGCACATGAAGACATCTCGCTGCCGTCGTCAATGCCGAGCGAGGTCGACGATGCGTTGCGCGCGGTCGTGATGCGCGCGCTTGCGCGCGATGTGGCGCAGCGCCATGTCAGCGCGGCGGCGTTTCGCGATGCGCTTCAGAAATGGCTGACTCCGGCGCCCGGTGCCGACGCTGCCGTCGCAGCGCCGGGCAACAGCGGGACGCTCGAATTCCTTTTGCGGCGCATGCGGCACAAGACCGATTTCCCGGCGATGTCGAGCTCGGTCGGCAGCATTCAGCGCGTCGCGAACTCAGAGCACGAAAGCCTGGGCAACCTGTCGAATGAAATCTTGAAGGACGTGGCGCTGACCAACAAGCTGCTGCGCATGGTCAACACCGCGCATTACAAGCATGCCGGCGGCGGCTCGATCAGCACGGTGTCGCGCGCGGTCGCGCTGGTCGGCTTTGCCGGCATCCGCAACATGGCGCTCAGCCTCGTGCTGCTCGAGCACATGCACGACAAGGGACACGCCAACCAGCTGAAGGAAGAGTTCTTGCGCTCGCTGATGGCGGGGTCGGTGGCGAGCGAGCTGTGCACGGTCGACCGCGAAAGCGAAGAGGCCTTCATCGGCGCGATGTTCCAGAACCTCGGCCGCCTGCTGACCGAGTTCTACTTTCCGGAAGAGGCGCGCCAGGTGCGCAGCGCCGTCGCCGAGCAGGCGCAAAGCGGCCGGCCGCAAGGCCCAGCGGCCGAAGATGCAGCGTCGATCGGCGTGCTCGGCTTGAGCTTCGAGGACCTCGGGCTCGGCGTGGCGAAGTCATGGGGCTTGCCCGACACCTTGCAGCGCTGCATGCGCAAGCCGGTCGGAGAGATGCCGGCCCGGCCGAGCGACAAGTCGGTCGAGCGTTTGAAATGGCTCGCCGTCGCGGCCAACGAAGTGGCCGACACGCTGCTGCGCGCCGACAGCTCGGAGCACGCTGCCGCCGGCATGGCAGCAGTGGCAAAGCGTTATTCCGCCGTGCTCGGCGTGAGCCCGCGCAAGATCGAAGGTGCGGCAGTCGAGGCGCGGCAGAAGTTGTCGGAGATGGCGCAGGCGATGAACCTGAGCGTCAGCGCCGGCTCGCCGGCAAGCCGCTTGTTGCGTGCGCCGCTCGACCCCGCCACCGTGCCCGAAGAGGAGCACGATTCGCTGACGCCGCACGAGCTGCATGCCACCCTGCCCGAGCCGCTCGCGCCGCAGCCGACCGCCAACGCGGCCGATGTGATGGCCGCGGGCATCCAGGACATCACCAATTCGATGGTCGAGAGCTTCCGTCTCAACGAGGTGCTGCGGATGGTCCTCGAGACGATGTTCCGCGCGCTCGGCTTTCGCCGCGTCGTGTTCTGCCTGCGCGACCCCAAGACCGAAACGCTGACCGGCCGCTTCGGTCTCGGCGACGGTGCCGAGCAGGTCTCGGCCTGCTTCAAGGTGCCGCTGCGATCTGCGAGCGACTTGTTCGCCGCGGTGTGCTTGAAAGGCGCCGACACGCTGATCAGCGACGCGACGGTCAGCAACATCGCGGCGCGATTGCCGGCCTGGTACCGGCAATCGGTCAATGCGCCGGCTTTCCTGTTGTTGCCGTTGATGATGAAGGGCACGCCGTTTGCTCTGATCTACGCCGACAAGGCCAAGCCAGGCGGCATCGAGCTCGGCGAGAAAGAGCTGTCGATGCTGCGCACGCTGCGCAACCAGGCGGTGATGGCGTTCAAGCAGGCCAGCTGACGCGCCGCTTCGGGCGTGCCGGCACGCTGTTTGCCTGTTTCCGGAGGTGCCCCATCGCGGGCATTGCGAAAGGAAACGCAATGAAACTCCACACCTGGGCTGTAGCCGCGTTGGCCCTCACGGGAGCCACCGGTTTTTCATTGGCGCAGACGACGCTGACGCCGCCCGAGCCGGTCGTGATCAACCTGCCGGTCGAAGTCATTCCCGATCGCTTGCCGCCGACGCCGGAAAGCGCTGCCGATGCGCGCATCGAGGCGACCAATTCGTATGCCGAGGCGAAGGCCGAATGCCGGCGCCAGCCGGGCCGCGAGGCGCAGAGCGTTTGCCTCAAGCAGGCGCGCGAGGACTACGACAAGTTGATGGCTCGCGCGAACGGCAGGATGTGATGGCGGATGTAGGTTGACGAGCCTTACCCCGGCACTGGTTGCAACGGTTGGGGCTGCTTCGTTCCCGACCTGACCCGGTTGGCCGCGCTTCCATGCGGGGAGGCCCGTCGAGCGTGATTGTATTGGACTGATCAGAAGCGCATCGATTTCAACCACAGAGAACGCAGAGTTCGAAGAGTCAATTTCGACTTCTCTGTGCTCTCTGTGTTCTCTGTGGTGAAAACTTCAACGCAACTGCAACGCGTCGTCGCCGAATTCGATGCCGAGCGGCTCGATGACGAGCCTCTTGGTGCCGCTTTCGATTTGTCCGGCGATGAGCGCCTCGATACCTTGCGCGTGAGCGACCTCCACAGTGCGCTGCGCGTCCTCTGCCGCGACGAATAACGCGAACCCGGCGCCCATGTTGAGCGTGCTGTAGGCTTCGCGATCGTTCTGCTGCGCATGCTGCTGAATGAACTTCATCACCGGCGTCACTTCAGGGACGCTGTGAATGCGATAGGTGTGCGCCGCCGGATGACGCAGCAGCTTGCGCCAGCCGTGACCGGTGATGTTGGCGCAGTAGTGCGGCGTGATACCGGCTTCGTGCAGCGCTTCGGTGACCGGCGAATACAGCAGCGTCGGCGCGAGCAGCGCGTCGCCGTAGCTCAAGCCCGGCAGCACGGGAGTGAGGTAGCCCTGCGGCAGACGCTCGACGAGCTTGCGCGCCAAGCTCAGGCCGTTCGCATGAATGCCGCTCGACGCGAGCAGCACGATCGCGTCACCCGGCGCGAGCTTGTCGCCAACCGAGAGACGCTCTTTCGGATTGATGAGGCCGGTGCACGACGCCGCGAGGTCGATGCGGCCATCGGCGACGATGCCGGCAAGCGCCGGGGTCTCGCCGCCGCCCCAGGCAACGCCGCAGACATCGCAGGCGCGCTTCCATCCTTCCACCAGTGCATTCGCGCGCTGCGCATCGGCGAACCATTCGGATCCGCCGGCGGCCCAATAAGCCTGCACCACGAGCGGCGTCGCGCCAACGGTGATCAGGTCGTTGATCGCCATCGCGATCGTGTCTTGCGCGATGCCGTCGTAGTAGGTCTTTCCGGTCAGCGCGCGCATCTCGTCGGCGACCAGCGCTTTCGATCCGAGGCACTCGACGATGCTCGCGATGTAGAACGGACCGACGTCGACGACGTACGCCGACTCGCCGCGCGAAGCCGCCACTTCGGTGAACCCGTGCGACGTGAGGTGGATGGCGGTGGCGGCCGCAGCACGCTGCGCCGCGACCTTCAACGGGTCGATCAGGTCGTAGTTGACGCCGGCCTGCTCATAGCTCAATGACGCGGATTGCTGATGCGGTGCGACGGGCTTCATGGGAGCGGATTATCGGTCACCGCTGGTGGCGCTTGCGTCATGAACGCGCTCGTAGAATCGGTTCAATGAGCTATCTGGTCCTCGCGCGCAAGTACCGTCCTCGCAGCTTCGAGGAGCTGGTCGGGCAAGAGCATGTCGTGCAGGCGTTGGCCAATGCACTGACGCAAGGCCGCCTGCACCACGCGTACCTGTTCACCGGCACGCGCGGCGTCGGCAAGACGACGGTGTCGCGGCTGCTCGCCAAGTCGCTGAATTGCGTCGGCACCGACGGACAGGGTGGCGTGACGGCGAAGCCTTGCGGCGTCTGCCATGCGTGTCGCGACATCGATGCCGGCCGCTTCGTCGACTATGTCGAGCTCGATGCGGCGTCGAACCGCGGCGTCGAAGAGATCTCGCTGCTGCTCGACCAAGCCGTCTACAAGCCGGTCGTCGGCCGCTTCAAGGTCTACATGATCGACGAAGTGCACATGCTGTCGACGACCGCGTTCAACGCGATGTTGAAGACGCTCGAAGAGCCGCCCGACTACCTCAAATTCGTGCTCGCGACGACCGACCCGCAGAAAGTGCCGCCGACCGTGTTGTCGCGCTGCCTGCAGTTCAACTTGCGGCCGATGGCGCCGCAGGCGTTGCGGCTGCTCGCGCGCGCGGCTCGCGGCTCGATGCGCGACGGCTTGTCGCTCGCCGATCAAGCGATCGCCTTCGGCGCCGGCGTGTTGACCGAAGCCGGCGTGCGGCAGATGCTCGGTGCCGTCGATCGCGGTCACGCGGTGCGCATCATCGAGGCGCTCGCGGCTTGCGAGGGCGCGGCCCTGGTCGATGCGGCCGACGCATTGCGCGGGCTCGGCTTGTCCGCTGCGGGCACGCTCGAAGAGCTCGCGGACTTGCTGCAGCAGATGGCGGTCGCGCAGGCGGTGCCGGCGGCGCTCGATGCGACCGACCCCCACAACGTCAGCGTGTCGCGCCTCGCCGATGTGCTACCGCCCGACGAGACGCAGCTGCTCTACAGCATGGCGCTGCACGGCCGCGCCGAACTCGGCTTGGCGCCCGACGAGTACAGCGCGCTGGTGATGGTGCTGCTGCGCATGCTCGCGTTTCGTCCGCAGCGCAGCGGCGACAAGGCAGCGCCGACGCGCGCCGCGCCGCCGGCCTCCGCTCGGCATACGCCGTCGGTCACGGCGCACTCGCTGGCCGATGTGGGCGACCGCTGGGCGGCCGCGGTCGACGCGATGCTGCAGCAAGGCAGCATCGGCGCGCTGGTGCGCGAGCTCGCGCTGCAATCGCAATGCGTGGCGATCGTCGACGACGCGAGCGGCGCGGTCTGGCGCCTGCGCGTCGAGCGCGAGACGCTGCGCGCCAGCGCGCAGCACGAGAAGCTGCAGGCCGCGCTGGCGCAGTGCATCGGCAAGCCGCTGCGGCTCGAGATCGAGGCCGGCGTCGCCGAAGACTCGCCGGCGATTCGCATCAACGCCGAGCGCGAGCGCCGCCAGCGCGAGGCCGAGCAAATCATCCACGACGACCCGCTGGTGCAGGCGTTGATGGCGCAGTACAAGACCGCACGCATCGTGCCCGGGTCGGTCAAACCGCATTGAATCGCAGGAGAAAACATCATGATGAAGAACCAGCTCGCCGGCCTGATGAAGCAGGCGCAAGCCATGCAGGACAACCTGAAGCGCGCGCAGGATGAGCTCGCGAACATCGAGGTCGAAGGCCAGTCGGGCGCAGGCTTGGTGAAGGTCACGATGACCTGCAAGCATGACGTGAAGCGTGTCGCGATCGACCCGAGCCTGCTCGGCGACGACAAAGACATGCTGGAAGACCTGGTGGCTGCAGCGTTCAACGACGGCATTCGGCGCGCCGAAGAGGTCTCGCAGGAAAAAATGTCCAAGCTCACCGCCGGCATGCCGTTGCCGCCGGGAATGAAGTTCCCGTTCTAGGAAATGACAGCCCCCAGGCTTGCGGCTTCGCCGCTTCTCCACCCCCCGAGGGGGCTCGCCCGCCTTGGGGCGGCCCGGCGGCGGG
Source organism: Betaproteobacteria bacterium (assembly GCA_005882155.1). Taxonomy (GTDB): domain Bacteria; phylum Pseudomonadota; class Gammaproteobacteria; order Burkholderiales; family Burkholderiaceae_C; genus Albitalea. Next base: position 7,351 of record VBCQ01000149.1, on the reverse strand, counting down.
CGGCCTTGCGCTGAATGGCTGAGCCCATTCTCGAAGCGTTGATCGAGTCGCTGCGCCGCTTGCCCGGGGTGGGCGTGAAGTCGGCGCAGCGCATGGCGTTTCACTTGCTGCAGCACGACCGCGAAGGGGCCGAGCGGCTTGCGAACTCGCTGCAATCCGCGGTCCATCGCATTCGCCATTGCGATCGCTGCCACACGTTCACCGAAGGCGCAGTGTGCAGCACTTGCCTCGACGCGTCGCGCGACGCGCGGCTGCTGTGCGTCGTCGAGACACCGGCCGATCAAGCCGCACTCGAGCGCACCGGCAGCTATCGCGGGATGTACTTCGTGTTGATGGGCCACCTGAGCCCGCTCGACGGCGTCGGCGCGCGCGACATCGGCTTGCAGCAGTTGCTGGATCGCGCCGGCAACGGCAGCGTCGAAGAGGTCATCGTCGCGACCAATTTCACCGCCGAGGGCGAAGCCACTGCGCATGTGATCGCCGAGGCGCTGAAGGCGCGTGGCCTTCGCGTGACGCGGCTGGCGCGTGGCGTGCCGATCGGCAGCGAGCTCGAGTACGTCGACCTGGGCACCATCGCCCACGCGCTCGTCGACCGGCGCTAAGAAGCTGAGCGCTACTCGCCGGCGGCGGTGCGTGCCGGAGCCTTGTCGGTCTTCGCGACGCGCTCGGTCGGCTTGTTGCTCGCGGTCCGCGTCGGCGGCGGCACCGACTTGCGAGCCGCCGAAGCATGACGAGTCGGCCGGCTGCGCGTTGGCGTGTTCGTCAGATAGACCAGCACGCTTTGCCCCGGCTTGAAGCTCGCCGAGACATCGACGTTGTTCCACTGCGCGACTTGCACGGCGCCGATCTTGTAGCGCCTCGCGATGCTCGCGACGCTGTCCTTCTTGCCGGCCTTGAACGAGACGCGGCGCTGTGCCGGCTGATCGGGCGTCAGCGTCATCATCGCGTTCTCGGCGATCTTCTCCGACACGTCGGCCTGGCGATGCGCGGCGCGCGGCACCAGCAGCGTCGAGCCGGCGCGAACCAGCATTCGCGGCGGGATCCGATTGATCTCGCGCAATTGCGCTTCGCTCATCCCCACTTGCCGCGCCGCATCGACGGGCCGCACCGTCTTCGGCGCGACCCGCGCGGTCCAGCTCGCCATCGGTCCGCGGTGCAGGCTCATCTGCTGGATAAACGCGCTGGCATTGTCGTAAGGCAGCAGCACTTGCGGCGTGCCAGCGGCGAGGATCACCGGCTTGTTCATCTGCGGGTTCAAGCTTTTGAACTCGTCGGTCGGAATGCCGGCGAACTTGGCCGCGAGGTCGACGTCGATGTCGCGCGTGATCGGCACGCTCAAGAAGTACGGGTGATTCGACAGCGGCGGCAAGCTCAATGAATACGCGTCGGGATGCAGCACGATGTTCTTCACCGCCTGCAACTTGGGCACGTAGAACTGCGTCTCGTTCGGCATGCGAAGGCTCGAATAGTCGGTGGGCAGGCCGGCGCGCTGGTTGCGCGCGATGGCGCGCCGCACGCTGCCTTCGCCCCAGTTGTAGGCCGCGAGCGCGAGGTGCCAATCGCCGAACTGGGCGTACAGCTTGGACAAATAGTCGAGCGCGGCTCGCGTCGATGCGAGCACATCGCGCCGGTCGTCGCGGAACACGTTCTGCTTCAGCGCGAAGTCGCGGCCGGTTGCCGGCATGAACTGCCACATGCCCGACGCTTTGGCCGACGACATCGCCTCCGGGTTGAATGCGCTCTCGATGAACGGCAACAGCGCGAGCTCCGTGGGCATGCCGCGGCGCTCGAGCTCTTCGACGATGTGGAACAGATAGCGGGCACCGCGCTCGGTCATGCGCTGAACGTAGTCGGGCCGCGTCGCGTACCACTGCTCGCGGTTGCGCACCCGGTCATTGTCGAGATTGGGCATCGCAAAGCCGCGCCGAACGCGCATCCACAGATCGGCGCGCGCGGCTTCGTCGTTGAGGTCGACTTGCACCTCGGGTCGCAAGGGGTCGACTGGAACCGGGACCGCAGCCTCTTCGGTCGCCGCCGTGGCCGCGGGCTCGGACGCTGCCGGCTCTGGCGGCGCGACTTTCTCGATTGCGATCGGGCGCTCGACCGGTGCGACGACAGCCGGCGCATCGCTCGCGGGCGTCTCCGTCGGTGGTGTCGCGCAACCGGCAACGAGCGACAGCGCCAGTAGCGCGCACAGTGCAAGCGATCGGCGGTGCATGAATTCACTCATCGAGAATGTTCTTCCGTTGTCGAAGGCCCGCGGGTCTGCGACATGATCGCCGTGATGGGGGATCACTAGAATCCCCGCCAGTGTCTGTTCTTGCGACGCCAATGCGTCGATGTCCGGTTGCAGTGATCGGTGAAGGCAGGCAGTGCGATCAGGCTCATGACGAAAAGTCCCGCAATTATAAGTTTGGCAGAGTGGCTGCGAACCCCCGTGGGCCGCTACCTGCTGGCATGGGAACAGCAGCATCTGGATCGTGCAGTAGTTGACGTTTTCGGCTTCCACGCGTTGCAGCTCGGCCTGCCGGAACTCGGTGCGCTGAATGCGAACCGCATGCCGCATCGATGGATCGCGAGCGACGCGCGCGTGCTTGATCCGCCGGCCGATGACGAATCCGCCAAGCCGATCGCCGTCGCCTTGCATTGCGAATTCGAAGCGCTGCCGTTCGACAGTCAAAGCCTCGATCTCGTCGTGTTGCCGCACACGCTCGAGCTGGCCAGCGACCCGCACCTCGCCTTGCGCGAGGTCGACCGCGTGCTGCGTCCCGAAGGCCGCGTCGTGATCGTCGGCTTCAATTCGGCAAGCTTGTGGGGCTTGCGCCAACGCGCCGGCCACATGCGGCGCCGTGTCGGGCTCGGCCGTCAGGATCCGCTCTTCTTACCGAGCGCCGGTGAGTTCATCGGCTACCGGCGCTTGCGTGACTGGTTGCGCTTGCTCAGCTTCGAAGTCGAGGCCGGTCGCTTCGGCTGCTATCGCCCACCGGTCGGCTCAGACAAATGGCTGGCGCGCTTCGAATGGACCGAGCGCTGGGGCGACCGCTGGTGGCCGGTGTTCGGCGCGGTGTATTCGCTGACAGCCGTCAAACGCGTGCGCGGCATGCGCCTCGTGGGTCTCGTGCGCGACCAGCGCGTCAAAGCGAAGGCCGCGCCGGCCGTGGTGGCGCACAACCACAATGGCATCCACCATCACCACAGTGACAAAGTCAATTCATGACGACAACGCCGAAGCCCGCCATCCAACGCCCGCAGGTCACGATCTACACCGACGGCGCATGCAAGGGCAACCCGGGGCGCGGCGGCTGGGGCGCGTGGCTGTCGACGGCGGGACACGAGAAGGAATTGTTCGGCGGCGAGGCGCTGACCACCAACAACCGCATGGAACTCACCGCGGTGATCGAGGCGCTCGGCTCGCTGAAGCGAACCTGCGACGTGACGATCTACACCGACAGCGAGTACGTTCGCAAAGGCATCACCGAATGGATTCACGGCTGGAAGCAGCGCGGCTGGAAGACGGCCGACAAGAAGCCGGTGAAGAACGTCGAGCTGTGGCAGCGGCTCGATGCGCGCCGGCGACCCCGGCAATGAACGCGCCGACGCACTGGCCAATCGCGGTTGTGAGCTGGCGGCCTAGAGCATTGCATGAGCATCGTCAGCGACGCTGATCCAACGCCCGACACGGCGGGCGAGACCAGCGCCGCGTTCGTGCGGCGGCTCAACGCGATCTATCTCGGCTACACGGCGAGCTTCATTGCGTTCGTGCTCGCGCTTGCCGGGCTCGAGCAGATCGGCATGCCCAAGCGCTGGATCGGCGTCAGCTTTTTGCTGTCGACCGTGGCGCTGTACGCGGGCATCGGCATCATCAGCCGAACCACCGACGCGGCCGAGTACTACGTCGCCGGTCGCAGGGTGCCGGCGTTCTACAACGGCATGGCCACCGCTGCCGACTGGATGTCGGCTGCGTCGTTCATCGGCTTGGCTGGCACGCTGTACCTGCAAGGCTATGCGGGCCTCGCGTTCATCACCGGCTGGACCGGCGGCTACTGTTTGGTCGCGGTGTTGATCGCGCCGTATCTGCGCAAATTCGGCCAGTACACGATCCCCGATTTTCTCGGTGCACGCTACGGCGGTCAGCTGCCGCGGCTGATTGCGATCATCGCGGCGATCCTCTGCTCGTTCATCTACGTCGTTGCGCAGATCTACGGCGTGGGTCTGATCACGACGCGGCTGACCGGCGTCGATTTCGTCATCGGGATCTTCCTGGGTCTCGGCGGGATCCTGGTCTGCTCGTTCCTCGGCGGGATGCGCGCGGTGACGTGGACCCAGGTGGCGCAGTACATCGTGCTGATCATCGCGTTCATGGTGCCGGTCGTGTGGCTGTCGGTGAAGCAGACCGGCGTTGCGTTGCCGCAATTCGTCTACGGCTCGCAGCTGAAGAAGATCAGCGAGCGCGAGAAGCAGCTCGTCAACGACCCGAAGGAGATCGAGGTCATCGCCTTGTTCAAGGCGCGCGCGCAGGTGTACGCGGCGAAGCTGAAGAACGTGGCGCAATCGTTGGCGCAAGACCGTGTCGCAGCGGAAAAGCGAGTCACTCAACTGAAGGCCGCGGACGCGCCCTTGGGCGAGATCCAGGCGGCCGAAAAGGCGTTCGCAGCGATTCCGAAAAACGAGGCGAGCGCGCGTGAGGCGTGGACCTACGCTGCGGCCGACAACGAGGCGCGCGCCCGGCCGCTCGCCGGCATGCTGCCGCACAGCCAACAGTTCGGCGACGACCCTTTGGCGCGGCGCAATTTCCTCGCGCTGGTGTTCTGCCTGATGGTCGGCACCGCCGGCCTGCCGCATTTGCTGGTGCGTTGCTACACGACGCCGTCGGTGAAGCAGGCGCGCGAGTCGGTGGCGTGGTCGCTGCTGTTCATCTTCCTGCTCTACGTCACCGCGCCGGCGCTCGCGGTGCTGGTGAAGTTCGAGGTCTTCAACGTGCTGGTCGGAACGCCGTTCGATCAGTTGCCGGCGTGGATCTCGAACTGGTCCAAGGTCGATCCATCACTGCTGTCGGTGGTCGACATCAACCGCGACGGCATCCTGCAGCTCGGCGAGATGAAGATCGGCGGCGACATCGTCGTGCTGGCCACGCCGGAGATCGCCGGCTTGCCGTATGTCGTCTCGGGCATGGTCGCGGCCGGTGGATTGGCCGCGGCGCTGTCGACAGCCGATGGCTTGCTGTTGACGATCGCCAACGCCTTGAGCCACGACCTGTACTACAAAATGATCGACACCGATGCGTCGTCGGCGCAGCGGGTCACGATCTCGAAGGTGACGTTGCTCGCGGTCGCGCTTGCCGCCGCCGCAGTGGCCGCGCAAAAGCCGGTCGACATCCTGTTCCTCGTGTCAGCGGCTTTTTCGCTGGCCGCCGCGGCGTTCTTTCCGGCAATGGTGCTCGGGGTCTTCTGGGCGCGTGCCAACCGCTGGGGCGCCGTCGCCGGCATGGGCACGGGGCTCGGCGTGACGGTCTACTACCTGGTGCGCAACGAGCCGTGGTTGCGCGGCGTGTTCGGCGTCGAGTCGCCGGTCGAGCTGTGGTGGGGCATTCAGCCGATTTCTGCAGGCGTCTTCGGGGTCGTCGCCGGGTTCGCGCTGATGGCCGTCGTCAGCCTGCTGACACCGGCGCCGCGCGCTGCCGAGCGCGCAATGGTCGACCACATCCGCTACCCGAACGCCAGCGGTCTATAATCGCGGGCTTTCCACCCCTTGCCACACTCGGGACGCTTCGAGGTGGCTTCATCGTCCGGAACTCCCGGGCGGAAACCAGAAGGAGATTCAATGCGTCACTATGAAATCGTGCTGTTGATCCATCCGGATCAAAGCGAACAAGTTCCAGCCATGCTGGAACGCTACAAGGGCATCGTCACCGCCGGCGGCGGCAAGGTGCACCGCGTGGAAGACTGGGGTCGTCGCCAGATGGCCTACATGATCCAGAAGCTCGCGAAAGCGCACTACCTGTGCATCAACATCGAATGCGGCAAGGAAGTTCTGGCCGAGCTCGAGACGGGCTTCCGCTTCAACGACGCTGTGCTGCGCCACCTGACGGTGGTCAAGAGCAAGGCCGAGACCACGCCGTCGGTCATGATGAAGATGGTCGAGAAGGAAGAAGCCCGCAAGGCTCCGCAACAGCAACATCAGGAAGCCACCGCCTGAAGACGAACGCAGCGTTCGCTTCATCACCGCGAGCCGCATGAACCGCCTGGTTCTTTCGGCCCAACTGGTGGAGCGGGGCGCCGTGAGATACACCCCCGCCGGTCTGCCGGCCCTCGATTTGAGCCTGAAGCACGAATCGCAGGTCACGCAAGACGGGCAGCCGCGCAAAGTCTCGATCGAGATCAAGGCGCGGGCGATCGGGGAGATCACACAGCGCCTGCTGACACTCGACATCGGAAGCAGCCACGGCTTTGCCGGCTTCCTCGGGTCTCAGCGCAACGGACGCGGCATCGTTTTTCATGTGACCGAGCTCTCTGAACAGATTTGAATGAGGTGAAATATGCCCCCGCCACGTGGTAAAGGTAAGTTCTCTAAAGACCGCAAGCCCAAGCGCAACCAGCAGTCGCTGCTGTTCAGGCGTAAGCGCTTCTGCCGCTTCACCGTCACCGGTGTGACCGAGATCGACTACAAAGACGTCGACACGCTGCGCGACTTCATCAGCGAAAACGGCAAGATCACGCCGGCTCGCCTGACCGGCACGCGCGCGTTCTTCCAGCGCCAGCTCACGACCGCCATCAAGCGCGCGCGCTTCCTGGCGATGCTGCCGTACAGCGACCAGCATCGCGTCTGAGGAGCACGAACATGCAAGTGATCCTGCTCGAAAAAGTGGCCAACCTCGGCAACCTCGGCGACGTCGTCAAGGTGAAAGACGGTTATGCCCGCAACTTTCTGATCCCCACCCGTGCCGCGCGCCGTGCGACCGAGGCGGCGATCAAGGAATTCGAAGCCAAGCGCGCCGAGCTCGAGAAGTCGGCCGCCGACAAGCTCGCCACCGCGCAAGCACTCGCCGAGAAGATGAGCGGCCGCACGGTGCACATCACGCAAAAGGCGGGTGTGGATGGGCGGCTGTTCGGCTCGGTGACGAACAACGACATCGCCGAAGCGCTGACGCGAATCGACTTCAAGGTCGCGAAGTCGCAGGTGCGCATGCCCAACGGTCCGCTGAAGACCGTCGGCGAGCACACCGTGACGGTGGCGCCGCATACCGATGTGGTCGTCGAGGTGAAGGTGGTCGTCGTCGGCGAAACCGACTGACGCGTCTCGCGTCGATCCGCAGAGGCCGGCCTTGTGCCGGCCTTTTGTTTTGGGTTTTCGA
>VBCQ01000148.1:11739-14933 GCA_005882155.1 Betaproteobacteria bacterium | reverse complement strand
CGACCATGTCGCACTTGTTCAGGTAGACGATGATGTAGGGCACACCGACCTGGCGCGCCAGCAGGATGTGCTCGCGGGTTTGCGGCATCGGGCCGTCGGCAGCACTCACGACGAGGATCGCGCCGTCCATTTGCGCCGCACCCGTGATCATGTTCTTCACGTAGTCGGCGTGCCCGGGGCAGTCCACATGCGCGTAGTGGCGGTTCTTGGTCTCGTACTCGACGTGCGCGGTGTTGATGGTGATGCCGCGCGCCTTTTCCTCCGGCGCCGCATCGATCTGGTCGTAGGCCTTGGCCTCGCCGCCGAACTTGGCCGCCAGCACCGAGGTGATCGCCGCGGTCAGCGTGGTCTTGCCATGGTCCACGTGTCCAATCGTGCCCACGTTCACGTGCGGCTTGGTCCGCTCAAATTTGCCTTTTGCCATTTCTATTCTCCGTAATCAAAGAGCAGTGCCAGTGGTTGGTTTTAGGTTTCCAGCGAGGTGTTGTTTCGTTCGCCACTGGCAGCGAACGGCACCCCGCCGAAGACCGGCTTGTTTACTTTCCGCGCGCAGTAATGATCGCGTCGGCCACGTTCTTCGGAGCTTCGCTGTAGTGCTTGAACTCCATCGTGTACGTGGCGCGGCCCTGCGACATCGAACGCAGCGTCGTTGAATAACCGAACATTTCCGACAGCGGCACTTCGGCCTTGATGATCTTGCCGCCGCCGGGCATGTCGTCCATGCCTTGCACCATGCCGCGACGTGACGACAAGTCGCCCATCACGCCACCGGCGTAGTCTTCCGGCGTCTCGACTTCGACCGCCATCATCGGCTCGAGGATCACCGGGTTTGCCTTGCGACAGCCGTCCTTGAAACCGAACGACGCGGCCATCTTGAACGCGTTTTCGTTCGAGTCGACCTCGTGGTACGAACCGAAGGTCAGCGAGACCTTCACGTCGACCACCGGGTAGCCCGCGAGCACGCCAGCGGGCAGCGACTCTTCGATTCCCTTCTTGACCGCCGGGATGAACTCGCGCGGCACGACGCCACCCTTGATCGCGTCGACGAACTCGAAGCCCTTGCCCGGCTCCTGCGGCTCGATCTTCAGCACGACGTGCCCATACTGGCCCTTGCCGCCGGACTGGCGAACGAACTTGCCTTCGACATCGGACACCGCCTTGCGGATCGTCTCCCGATACGCGACCTGCGGCTTGCCGACGTTGGCCTCGACACCGAACTCGCGCTTCATGCGGTCGACGATGATTTCGAGGTGCAGCTCGCCCATGCCGGAGATGATGGTCTGGCCCGACTCTTCGTCGGTCTTGACGCGGAACGACGGGTCTTCCTGCGCGAGGCGTCCGAGCGCGATGCCCATCTTTTCCTGGTCGGCCTTGGTCTTGGGCTCCACGGCCTGCGAAATCACCGGCTCCGGGAACACCATCTTTTCGAGCGTGATGATCGCCGACGGGTCGCACAGCGTCTCGCCGGTCGTCACTTCGCGCAGGCCCACGCAGGCCGCGATGTCGCCGGCCAGGATTTCCTTGATCTCTTCGCGCTGGTTGGCGTGCATCTGCAGGATCCGGCCGATGCGCTCCTTCTTGCCGCGGATCGGGTTGTAAACCGAGTCGCCCGACTTCAGCACACCGGAGTACACGCGCACGAACGTGAGCTGGCCGACATACGGGTCGGTCATCAGCTTGAACGCGAGCGCGGCGAACTTCTCGTTGTCGTCGGCCTTGCGGACCACTTCCTTGTCGTCGTCGTCATGCCCCGGGACCGGCGGAATGTCGACCGGCGACGGCATGAATTCGATGACGGCGTCGAGCATGCGCTGCACGCCCTTGTTCTTGAAGGCGGTGCCGCACAGCATCGGCTGGATTTCGGTGGCGATCGTGCGCGTGCGGATGCCGAGCTTGATCTCGGCCTCGGTCAGCTCGCCCGATTCCAGGTACTTGTTCATCAGCTCTTCGCTGGACTCGGCCGCCGCCTCGACCATGTTCTCGCGCCACTTCTGCGCTTCGGCGAGCAGCTCGGCCGGGATCTCGCGGTAGTCGAACTTCATGCCCTGCGAGGCCTCGTCCCAGATGATGGCTTTCATCTTGATGAGGTCGATCACGCCGGTGAAGTTCTCTTCCGCGCCGATCGGCAACACGATCGGCACCGGGTTCGCCTTCAGGCGCGACTTCATCTGCTCGTAGACCTTGAAGAAGTTCGCGCCGGTGCGGTCCATCTTGTTGACGAACGCGAGGCGCGGCACCTTGTACTTGTTGGCTTGGCGCCAGACGGTCTCGGACTGCGGCTGCACGCCGCCGACCGCGCAATAGACCATGCACGCGCCGTCGAGCACGCGCATCGAGCGCTCGACCTCGATCGTGAAGTCGACGTGCCCGGGCGTGTCGATGATGTTGATGCGGTGCTCGGGGAAGGCGAGCTCCATGCCCTTCCAGAAGCAGGTCGTCGCCGCCGACGTGATCGTGATGCCGCGCTCCTGCTCCTGCTCCATCCAGTCCATGGTCGCAGCGCCGTCGTGCACCTCACCGATCTTGTGGTTCACACCGGTGTAGAAAAGGATGCGCTCGGTCGTCGTCGTTTTGCCGGCGTCGATGTGAGCCGAGATACCGATGTTCCGGTAGCGCTCGATCGGGGTCTTGCGGGACATGATGTCACTCCAAATACAGGGGCCGCTCGCGGGTTAGCAGTAACCCGAAGAGCGGCCGGAAAGAACAGAGGGGCGCGGACTCTTAGAAGCGGAAGTGCGAGAACGCCTTGTTGGCTTCGGCCATGCGGTGCACTTCATCACGCTTCTTCATCGCGCCGCCGCGGCCTTCGACCGCTTCCAGCAGCTCGTTGGCCAGGCGCTGCGCCATCGACTTCTCGCCGCGCTTGCGGGCCGACTCCTTCAGCCAGCGCATCGCGAGCGCCACGCGACGCACGGGACGAACTTCCACGGGAACTTGGTAGTTCGCACCGCCGACGCGGCGTGACTTCACTTCAACCATCGGCTTGATGTTGTTCAGCGCGACGGTGAAGACTTCGAGCGGGTCCTTACCCGACTTCTTCTCGACTTGATCGAGCGCTCCGTAAATGATTCGCTCGGCAATGGCCTTCTTGCCCGACTCCATGATCACGTTCATGAACTTGGACAGGTCCACCGAACCGAACTTCGGATCGGGCAGGATCTCGCGCTTGGGGACTTCGCGACGACGTGGCATTT
>VBCQ01000148.1:6813-11733 GCA_005882155.1 Betaproteobacteria bacterium | reverse complement strand
TGACGGCCTTTAGGCCGTCTTTCCTGTTAGGCCTTTTTAGGCCTCTTCGCGCCGTACTTGGAGCGCGACTGCTTGCGGTCTTTCACGCCTTGCAGGTCGAGCGAGCCACGCACGATGTGGTAGCGCACGCCGGGCAGGTCTTTCACGCGACCGCCGCGCACCAGCACGACGCTGTGCTCTTGCAGGTTGTGGCCTTCGCCGCCGATGTACGAAATGATCTCGAAGCCGTTGGTCAGACGAACTTTGGCCACTTTGCGCAGCGCCGAGTTCGGCTTCTTCGGAGTCGTCGTGTACACGCGAGTGCAAACGCCACGGCGTTGAGGTCCACCCTGCAGCGCCGGCGATTTGGACTTCACGGTCTCGGTCAAGCGACCGTGACGCACGAGTTGGTTGATGGTTGGCATAGGTAACTTGTTCCCGTTTGAAGTCACTTGGTTTCCGGAAGAAGCCGAGCGCTCCAGAGGGAAGGGAGCCCGAACCCGCGACCGATTCCATGACCAGTGCGGTGGGCCGCCCGACAAAGAGCGCAGCAGAGTCTGCCGAAAAGCCCTCGATTATATTCAGGTGTTTCCGCAGCCGCAATAAAAGCCTTTGCCCAACTCCTCTGGAATGCCGTCGACTGTTGGCGTTGCCGACTCACCGGCCTGGGTGCTCGACACCAATGCGGTGCTCGACTGGCTCGTGTTTCGCGATCCCGCCTGCGCCAGTTGGACCGAGCGGATGGTCAGCGGCAGTGTGCGCTGGCTTGTGATCCCGGCGATGCGCGATGAACTCAACCATGTGCTGGCGCGAAGCGCGGCACGCGGCTGGAATGCGGATTTGCGCGCGCTGTGGTCCGCGTGGGAACGGCTGTCGCACAGCGCCGATTTGCTTCCGCTTGCAGGCGCGGCGACCCGGATGCGCTGTACGGATCCCGACGATCAGAAGTTCATCGATCTGGCGCTGGGACATCGTGCCCGCTGGCTCGTGACTCGCGATCGAGCGGTGCTGAAACTGGCCCGCCGAGCACGGACTCTCGGGCTGAACATCGTGACGCCCGAAGCCGTCGAAGATCAGTTCAGCGGCGACTGAGCTCGGTCAGCAGCAGACGCGCTCCGGCCAGGTTGGTGGCGCAGGGCACGTTGTGAACGTCGCACGCTCGAACCAGGGCGTTGATATCGGGCTCATGCGGCTGCGGCGTCATCGGGTCACGCAAGAAAACGACGGCATCGACACCGCCGATCGCCAGTCTCGCGCCGATCTGCAAGTCGCCGCCCATCGGGCCGCTGAGCATGCACTCGACTTCGAGTGCGGCCTCGACATGCAGCCGTCCGCCGGTGGTGCCGGTCGCGATCAGATGGCAGCGCGCCAGAAAGTCGGCGAACTCTTTCGCGAGCAGCACCATGTCGTCTTTCTTGTGGTCGTGAGCGATCAGCGCGATGTTCATGGCCGAATGTTAGAGCCGGCGTGCGACAGCGTGGTTTCAAGCGCGTGATCGGCGTGACAAGAAAAAGGGGCGACCGAAGTCGCCCCTTGCAAACGGAATGGGCGCGCCTATTCGGTCGTGCTCTCGCCAGCTGCTGCAGCTGCCGCCGATGCGGCATCGACTGCAGCCATCTGCACCGAAGCGAGTTCCTCGGCTTCCTGCATGGCGATCGCGCGACGCTCGGCGTCGTCCATCTCCTCCTTCGCCTTGCGGGCCTGGTGGAAGGCCATGCCGGTACCGGCCGGGATCAGACGGCCGACGATCACGTTTTCCTTGAGCCCACGCAACTCATCGCGCTTGCCCATGATTGCCGCCTCGGTGAGCACGCGGGTAGTCTCCTGGAACGACGCTGCCGAGATGAAGCTGTCGGTCGACAGCGACGCCTTGGTGATGCCGAGCAGCACGTCGGCATGCGTGGCCGGCAGCTTGCCTTCGGCGACCATCCGGTCGTTGGTGTCCAGCAGCTCCGAGCGCTCGACCTGCTCGCCCGAGATGTAGCTCGTGTCGCCCGGGTTGGTGATCTGAACGCGGCGCAGCATCTGGCGAACGATCACCTCGATGTGCTTGTCGTTGATCTTCACACCCTGCAAGCGATACACGTCTTGCACCTCGTCGACGATGTAGCGCGCCAGCTCTTCGATGCCCAACAGACGCAGAATGTCCTGCGGGTCGGCCGGACCATCGACGATCGACTCGCCCTTGTTGACCACCTGGCCTTCGTGCACGAGGATGTTTTTCTCCTTCGGCACGAGTTCCTCGTACACCTTGCCGTCCGGGTCGGTGATCTGCAGGCGCATCTTGCCCTTGGTCTCCTTGCCGAACGACACGGTGCCCGTCATCTCCGCTAGCGTGCCCTTGTCCTTCGGCGAGCGCGCCTCGAACAGCTCGGCCACCCGCGGCAGACCGCCGGTGATGTCGCGCGTCTTCTGCCCTTCGACAGGAATGCGCGCCAGCACTTCGCCAGGCGCCAGGTCTTGACCATCGCGGATCTGAATCAGCGCACCGACTGGGAAGCCGATCGTCACCGAGTGATCGGTGCCGGGGATCTTCACTTCGTGGCCGGTTGCGTCGAGCAGCTTGACCTGCGGACGAACGACCTTGGCGGCGCCGCGCCGCTTCGGGTCGATGACGACGAGTGTCGACAGGCCCGTGACCTCGTCGACCTGCTTGGCCACCGTCACGCCTTCTTCGACGTTCTCGAACTTCGCGCGTCCCGCGAACTCGGTGATGATCGGTCGCGTCAGCGGGTCCCAATTGGCGAGCACCGTGCCGGCCTTGATCTGCTGATCAGGCTTGATCGACAACAGCGCGCCGTACGGCACCTTGTGACGCTCGCGCTCGCGCCCATGGGCGTCGGAGACGATGATCTCGCCGGACCGCGAAATCACGACCAAGTCGCCCTTGCTGTTGGTCACGTAGCGCATCGTCGTGTTGAAGCCGACGTGGCCGTCGGACTTCGCATCGACGCTCGATGCAACCGCTGCGCGCGAAGCCGCGCCACCGATGTGGAAGGTGCGCATCGTCAGCTGCGTGCCCGGCTCCCCGATCGACTGCGCGGCGATCACACCGATCGCTTCGCCCATGTTGATCAGCCCACCGCGACCCAGATCGCGGCCGTAGCACTTCGCGCAGATGCCGAAGCGCGTGCCGCAGGTCAGCGCCGTGCGAACCTTGACCTCGTCGACGCCGGCGGCTTCCAGCACATCAAGCACGTCTTCATCGAGCATCGAGCCCGCGCCGAGCAGCGTTTCCTGGCTCTCCGGGTGCTGCACTTCGACCGCCGTGACGCGACCCAAAATGCGGTCGCGCAGGCTTTCGATCACTTCACCGCCTTCGACCAAGGCGCGCATGTTCATGCCGTTTTGCGTGCCGCAATCGTCTTCGGTCACCACCAGGTCTTGCGTCACGTCGACGAGGCGGCGCGTCAGGTATCCCGAGTTGGCTGTCTTCAGCGCGGTGTCCGCGAGACCCTTGCGGGCGCCGTGGGTCGAGATGAAGTACTGCAGAACATTGAGGCCTTCGCGGAAGTTCGCTGTGATCGGCGTCTCGATGATCGAGCCGTCCGGCTTGGCCATCAGGCCGCGCATGCCCGCCAGCTGGCGGATCTGCGCCGCGGAGCCCCGCGCACCCGAGTCGGCCATCATGTAGATCGAGTTGAACGACTCCTGATCGACTTCCTTGCCGTGGCGGTCGGTGGTCTTCTGCTTCGACAGCTGGGCCATCATGACCTTGCCGACTTCGTCACCGGTCTTGCCCCAGATGTCGACAACCTTGTTGTAGCGCTCGCCGGCCGTCACGAGACCCGAGACGTACTGCTGCTCGATCTCCTTGACTTCCTTCTCGGCGCGCTCGATCAGACCGTGCTTTTCCTTCGGCACCAGCATGTCGTCGATCGCGATCGAGATGCCGGCGCGCGTCGCGAGGCGGAAGCCCGACTGCAGCAGCTTGTCGGCGAACACGACCGTTTCCTTCAGACCGCACTTGCGGAACGAGGTGTTGATCAGGCGCGAGATCTCCTTCTTCTTCAGCGCCTTGTTGATGTTCGAGAACGGCAATCCCTTCGGCAGGATTTCAGACAGCAGCGCGCGGCCCACTGTCGTGTCGACGAGCTTGGTCACTGGCGTGAACTCGCCGTTGTCCCCGTCCTTCACGTACTCGGTCAGGCGCACCGCCACCTTCGCGGTGATCTCGACTTGGCCGTTGTCCAGCGCACGCTGCACTTCGGCGACGTCGGAGAAGATGATGCCCTCGCCCTTGCCATTGATGCGCTCGCGGGTGGCGTAGTACAGGCCCAGCACGACGTCCTGCGACGGCACGATCGACGGCTCGCCGTTGGCCGGGAACAAGATGTTGTTCGACGCCAGCATCAGCGTGCGGGCTTCCATCTGCGCTTCGATCGACAGCGGCACGTGCACGGCCATCTGGTCGCCGTCGAAGTCGGCGTTGAACGCCGAGCAGACGAGCGGGTGCAGCTGGATTGCCTTGCCTTCGATCAACACCGGCTCGAACGCCTGGATGCCCAGACGGTGCAAAGTCGGCGCGCGGTTCAGCATCACCGGGTGTTCCTTGATGACTTCCTCGAGGATGTCCCAGACCACCGGCGTGCCCGATTCGACTTCCTTCTTCGCCGCCTTGATCGTCGTGGCGATGCCCATCGCTTCGAGGCGCGAAAAGATGAACGGCTTGAAGAGTTCGAGCGCCATCAGCTTCGGCAGGCCGCATTGATGCAGCTTCAGCGTCGGGCCGACGACGATGACCGAACGGCCCGAGTAGTCGACACGCTTGCCCAGCAGGTTCTGGCGGAAACGACCGCTCTTGCCCTTGATCATGTCGGCGAGCGACTTCAGCGCGCGCTTGTTCGCACCGGTCATCGCCTTGCCGCGACGGCCGTTGTCCAAGAGCGAATCGACCGCCTCTTGCAGCATGCGCTTTTCGTTGCGCACGATGATTTCCGG
>VBCQ01000148.1:0-6776 GCA_005882155.1 Betaproteobacteria bacterium | reverse complement strand
ACCAGCGGACGCAGGTCCGGCGGCAGCACCGGCAGCACGTCCATCACCATCCACTGCGGCTTGATGCCCGACTTCTTGAAGGCTTCCATCACCTTCAGGCGCTTGGAATTCTTCTTGACCTTGAGCTCCGAGCCGGTCATGTCGCCGCGCAGCTTGTCGGCCTCGATGTCGAGGTCGATTTCCTCGAGCAGCTTCTTGACGCCCTCGGCGCCCATCAGCGCGACGAATTCGTCGCCGAACTCGGTGCGCTTCGCGTCGTAGTCGTCCTCGCTCATGATCGAGAACTTCTTCAGCGGCGTCATGCCGGGGTCGACGACGACGTACGCTTCGAAGTACAGCACGCGCTCGATGTCGCGCAGCGTCATGTCGAGCACGAGGCCCAGGCGCGACGGCAGCGACTTCAGGAACCAGATGTGCGCGCAGGGCGCGGCCAGGTCGATGTGACCCATGCGGTCACGCCGAACCTTGGTCTGCGTGACTTCGACGCCGCACTTCTCGCAGATCACGCCGCGGTGCTTCAGGCGCTTGTACTTGCCGCACAGGCACTCGTAGTCCTTGATCGGGCCGAAGATCTTGGCGCAGAAGAGGCCATCGCGTTCCGGCTTGAACGTCCGGTAGTTGATGGTCTCCGGCTTCTTGACTTCACCGAACGACCAGCTGCGGATCTTTTCCGGCGATGCGAGGCCGATCTTGATGGCATCGAAATGCTCATCAGGCGTGAATTGCTTGAATAGATCGAGTAAACCCTTCATGCATCTGCTCCTTTAGTTGCGCTCGAGTTCGATGTCGATACCGAGCGAACGGATTTCCTTGACCAGCACGTTGAACGATTCCGGCATGCCTGCTTCGATCGCGTGCTCGCCCTTGACGATGTTCTCGTACACCTTGGTACGGCCATTCACGTCGTCGGACTTCACGGTCAACATTTCCTGCAGCACGTAGCTGGCACCGTAGGCTTCGAGCGCCCACACTTCCATCTCGCCGAAACGCTGGCCGCCGAACTGCGCCTTGCCGCCCAGCGGTTGCTGTGTGACCAAGCTGTACGGGCCGGTCGAACGCGCGTGCATCTTGTCGTCGACCAGGTGGTGCAGCTTCAGCACATGCATGTAGCCGACCGTGACCGGGCGCTCGAAGGCTTCGCCGGTGCGCCCGTCATGCAACACGGCTTGCGTGCGCGTGGCGGTCAGCCCCTTGGCCTTGGCGATGTCGTCCGGGTAGGCGAGCTTGAGCATGCCGCGGATCTCTTCTTCAGCCGCACCGTCGAACACCGGCGTCGCGAACGGCACGCCCTTGCTCAAGTTGCTCGCCATCTCGACGATCTCGTCGTCCGACAGATGGTCAAGACGTTCGGTCTTGCCGCCCGACTTGTTGTACAGCTCGTCGAGGAACTTGCGCAACTCCGCGACCTTGGCCTGCTCCTGCAGCATGTTGCCGATGCGCTGGCCGATGCCCTTGCCGGCCCATCCAAGGTGAACCTCGAGCACCTGACCGACGTTCATCCGCGACGGCACGCCGAGCGGATTGAGCACGATGTCGCACGGTGTGCCATCGGCCATGTAGGGCATGTCTTCGACCGGAACGATCTTCGACACGACGCCCTTGTTGCCGTGACGGCCGGCCATCTTGTCGCCCGGCTGCAGGCGGCGCTTGACGGCGAGATAAACCTTCACCATCTTCAGCACGCCGGCCGGCAGTTCGTCGCCTTGCGTCAGCTTCTTGCGCTTTTCTTCGAACGCGAGGTCGAAGCTGTGGCGCGTTTGCTCGAGCGAGTTCTTGATCGACTCGAGCTGGTTCGCCAGATCTTCGTCGGCCGGACGAATGTCGAACCAGTGGTACTTCTCGACGCTCGCGAGGTAGGCGCGGTCGATCGTCGTGCCCTTGGCGATCTTCTGCGGACCGCCGTTGGCGGGCTTGCCGACCAAGAGCTTCTCGATGCGGTCGAACGCGTCGGCTTCGACGATTCGCAGCTGATCGTTCAGGTCGAGGCGGTAGCGCTTCAACTCATCGTCGATGATCTGCTGCGCACGCTTGTCGCGCGGAATGCCTTCGCGGGTGAAGACCTGCACGTCGATGACCGTTCCGTTCGTGCCCTGATCGACACGCAGCGACGTGTCCTTCACGTCCGACGCCTTCTCGCCGAAGATCGCGCGAAGCAGCTTCTCTTCCGGCGTCAGCGTGGTCTCGCCCTTCGGCGTGACCTTGCCCACGAGCGTGTCGCCCGGGTTCACTTCGGCGCCCACGTAGACGATGCCCGACTCGTCGAGGCGAGCGAGTTGCTGCTCCGACAAGTTCGGGATGTCGCGGGTGATTTCCTCGGCGCCCAGCTTCGTGTCGCGCGCCATCACCACCAGCTCCTCGATGTGGATCGAGGTGTAGCGGTCGTCGGCAACGACGCGTTCGGAGATCAGGATCGAGTCTTCGAAGTTGTAGCCGTTCCACGGCATGAACGCGACCAGCATGTTTTGGCCGAGCGCCAGCTCGCCGATGTCGGTCGACGCCCCGTCGGCGATGATGTCCTCGGCGTGCACCTTGTCGCCGCGCTTGACGATCGGGCGCTGGTGGATGTTGGTGTTCTGGTTCGAGCGCTGGTACTTGATCAGGTTGTAGATGTCGACGCCGACTTCACCGGCCACCGTCTCTTTGTCGTTGACGCGGATCACGATGCGGTTGGTGTCGACATAGTCGACGACACCGCCGCGGCGCGCCGCGACGACGGTCCCCGAGTCCTTCGCGGCGACCCGTTCGACACCGGTGCCGACGAGCGCCTTTTCAGGACGCAGCGTCGGAACGGCTTGGCGTTGCATGTTCGCGCCCATCAGCGCGCGGTTCGCGTCGTCGTGCTCGAGGAAGGGCACCAGCGATGCGGCCACCGACACGATCTGCGTCGGAGCCACGTCCATGTACTGGATGCGCTCCGGCGATGTCAGCACCGACTCGCCGTTGTCGCGAGCCGAGACCAGCTCGTCGATCAACTTGCCATCCTTGTCGAGCGTCGCGTTGGCCTGCGCAATCACGTACTTGCCTTCTTCGATCGCAGACAGGTAGTCGATCTGGTTGGTCACCTTGCCGTCGGCCACACGACGGTACGGCGTCTCGAGGAAGCCGTACTCGTTGAGCTGCGCGTACAGCGCCAGCGAGTTGATCAGGCCGATGTTCGGACCTTCCGGCGTCTCGATCGGGCACACGCGGCCGTAGTGGGTCGGGTGCACGTCGCGCACTTCGAAGCCGGCGCGCTCGCGCGTCAGGCCGCCCGGGCCCAATGCAGAGACGCGACGCTTGTGCGTGATCTCAGACAGCGGGTTGGTCTGGTCCATGAACTGCGACAGCTGCGACGCGCCGAAGAACTCCTTCAGCGCCGCGGAAATCGGCTTGGAGTTGATCAGGTCGTGCGGCATCAGCGCTTCGGTCTCGGCCTGGCCGAGGCGCTCCTTCACCGCCTTCTCGATGCGCGCCAAGCCGCTGCGGTACTGGTTCTCGGCCAGCTCGCCGACACATCGCACGCGGCGGTTGCCGAGGTGGTCGATGTCGTCGACTTCGCCGCGGCCGTTGCGCAGCTCGACGAGGATCTTCACGACGTCGAGGATGTCGTCGTTGGAGAGCGTCATCGGGCCTTCGGGCACGTTGCGGCCGACACGCGCGTTGAACTTCATGCGACCCACACGCGACAAGTCGTACGTGTCGCCGCTGTAGAACAGGCGATGGAACAGCGCCTCGACCGCATCTTCGGTCGGCGGCTCGCCGGGGCGCATCATGCGGTAGATCGCGACGCGCGCAGCCAGCTGGTCGGCGGTTTCGTCGGCGGCCAGCGTCTGCGAGATGTAGGCGCCTTCGTCGAGCTCGTTGGTGTACAGCGCCTGCAGTTCCTTGACGCCTGCTACGCGAAGCTTCTTCAACAGCGCGTCGGTCAGCTCGTCGTTGGCCTTTGCAATGATCTCGCCGGTGTCGGCGTCGACGATGTTGCGTGCCAGCATGCGGCCGACCAAATAGTCTTCCGGCACGCTGATGAATTGCGTCTCGCTTTGCTCGATCGTGCGGGTGTGGCGCGCGGTGATCCGCTTGTCTTTCTCGACGACGACATTGCCGCTCTTGTCGGTGATGTCGAAGCGCGCGATCTCGCCGCGCAGTCGGTCGGCGACGAACTCCATCTGGGCACCGGAGTCCATCAGACGGAAGTTATCGAAGACGAAGAAGTGCGCGAGGATCGCCTCGGGGTTCAGGCCGATCGCCTTCAGCAGGATCGTCACCGGCATCTTGCGGCGGCGGTCGACGCGGAAGTACAGGATGTCCTTCGGGTCGAACTCGAAGTCGAGCCACGAGCCGCGGTAGGGGATGATCCGCGCGCTGAACAGCAGCTTGCCGCTCGAATGCGTCTTGCCCTTGTCGTGCTCGAAGAACACGCCCGGCGAGCGGTGCAACTGGCTCACGATGACGCGCTCGGTGCCGTTGACGATGAACGAGCCATAGTCGGTCATGAGCGGCACTTCGCCCATGTAGACCTCTTGCTCCTTGATCTCCTTGACGGTCTTCGCCTGCGGCGACTCACGGTCGTAGATGATCATCTGCAGCTTGGCGCGCACGGCTGCGGCATAGGTCAGGCCGCGCTGCTGGCACTCCCGCGTATCGAACGCGGGCTTGGCCATGTTGAACTCGATGAACTTCATCTCGACGAACCCGTTGTGCGAGACGATCGGGAACGCGGACAGAAAAGCGGCTTGCAAGCCTTCGGGCTTGCGCTTTTGCGGTGGTACGTCCTTCTGCAGGAAGGCGACGTACGACTCCCGCTGCATGGTCAGCAGATACGGGACGTTGAGGACACTCTCACGCTTGCCGAAGCTCTTGCGAATGCGCTTGCGCTCGGTGTAGCTGTAGGGGGTTGTTTGCTGCGCCATAGGTGATTTCTCACTCCGTCTCAGGAAGCACTCCTGGCCTAGGAATACTTCCGTCGGCGACTGTCTTTCGAGTCTTGCGCTCGAAGCTTGGTGGTTGGCCACTACCAACCGCTGGCGGACAACCCCGGCATTGCACCGAAGCCCGACCAAACCCGTTCTCTGCAGTCGGATCAGAGAACACTTCAAAGGATCCCGCAGGGCCCTTTCAAGTGCACTCAAGGGTCATGACTGAATGACCCTTGAAGCACAAAAGGCTGGGTGCCGAAACCGGCTCCCAGCCTTGGCGTCGAGGTCGATTACTTCACTTCGGCCTTGGCGCCAGCGTCCGTCAATTTCTTGAGCGCGGCTTCGGCATCGGCCTTCGGAATCGCTTCCTTGACGGGCTTCGGAGCGCCGTCGACGAGGTCCTTTGCTTCCTTCAGGCCGAGGCCCGTCAGCTCGCGAACGGCCTTGATGACCTGCACCTTGTTGGCGCCGGCCTCGAGCAGCACGACGTTGAATTCGGTCTTCTCTTCGACCGCGGCAGCAGCAGCGCCACCGCCACCGCCGGCCGGAGCGGCCATTGCAGCGGCGGACACGCCGAACTTCTCTTCGATGGCCTTGACCAGGTCATTGAGTTCCATGACCGACATGCCGTCGAGCGCGGTCAGGAATGCGTCTTTATCGAATGCCATTTTGGGTTCCTAGTTTCAGTAGATGGTTGCGTTTGTCAGTCGTTCAAGCAGCGGCAGCGGCTTCGGCGGACGGTGCTTCGGTGGCCGCAGCCTCCGCGGCGCCAGCGCCCCTCTTCTCGGCCAATGCAGCCAGAACCCGCGCGGTGCGCGAGATCGGCGACATGAGAAGACCGGCCAACTGGGCGAGCAGCACTTCCTTGCTGGGAATGGAGGCCAGGGCCTTCACACCTTCGGGGTTGAGCTTCTTGCCGGCGTACGCGCCTGCCTTGACGACGAGCTTGTCGTTGCCCTTGGCAAAGTCAGACATGACTTTGGCCGCGGCGACAGCGTCCTCGGAAAAACCGTAGATCAGCGGGCCGACCATGCTCTCCGCGGCGCATTCGAACGGTGTGCCGGCGACGGCGCGACGAGCGAGCGTGTTCTTCAGGACATGAAGGTACACACCCTTGTCGCGCGCCTGCTTGCGCAGTGCGTTCAAGTGTTCCACGGTGAGGCCACGGTATTCGGCCAGCGCCAACGTCTGCGAGCGCGCGACTTGCGCGGCCACATCCGTCACCACGGCTGCTTTCTCGTTGCGATTGAGACTCAAGGTCTGCTCCTCACATCGTGCCGTTTGGCGCTTGCGCACCGCCGGGCACACCACAATTCAGCGACCTTCTGAAATAGGAACTTCAATCCTTATTCAGCGGGACCGCCATCTGCGCTGGCCTTTCGTTTAGGGAGCCGAAGCTCCACCAGCGGTCTTGGATGACCTGCTTAGGCCTTTCAACCGATGCAGCCCACCAAACTCATCGGGTGCAGGGCCAGACTCTGCCCTGCGCCCTCGATTCACTTACGCGCCAGGGGCCGCGGCGTTGATCGACGCCACATCCACGCGAGCGCCGACGCCCATCGTCGAAGACACCGCCACCTTACGCAGGTAGATGCCCTTGCTCGACGCCGGCTTAGCCTTGTTCAGGGCCTCGATCAACGCGCGCAGGTTGCCGATCAGCTTGTCGGTGTCGAACGAGCGGCGACCGATCGTGCCGTGCACGATGCCTGCCTTGTCGACGCGGAACTGCACCTGGCCGGCCTTGGCATTGCGAACCGCTTGCGCGACATCGGGCGTCACCGTGCCGACCTTCGGGTTCGGCATCAAGCCGCGAGGACCCAGGATCTGACCGAGCGTGCCGACGACGCGCATCGTGTCGGGCGAGGCGATCACGACGTCGAA
>VBCQ01000147.1 GCA_005882155.1 Betaproteobacteria bacterium | reverse complement strand
ACCCGGAACGGCTTGTGGCCGCCCCGGTGGAAACCCGCGATTTTACGGGGTGGGTGACATAATTCGCCGCATGACGATCACTATCAAGACCGCAGCCGATGTTGAGGGCATGCGGATCGCCGGCAAGCTGGCTTCCGAAGTGCTGGACATGCTCACGCCACACGTGAAGCCCGGCATCACGACCGACCAGCTCGACAAGCTCGCGTACGAGCACATCGTGAATGTGCAAGGCGGCATCCCCGCGCCGCTGAACTACGCGCCTCCCGGCTACACGCCCTACCCCAAGTCGATCTGCACATCGATCAACCACCAGGTCTGCCACGGCATTCCGAACGATCGGCCGCTGAAGAACGGCGACATCGTCAACATCGACGTCACCGTCATCAAGGACGGCTGGCACGGCGACACCAGCCGCATGTTCATCGTCGGCGAAGGCTCGATCGCCGCCAAGCGCCTGTGCAACTTCACCTACGAAGCGATGTGGAAGGGCATCGTGAAGGTCAAGCCCGGCGCGCGGCTCGGCGACATCGGCTACGCGATTCAGACCTTTGCCGAGAACAACGGCTTCTCGGTCGTGCGCGAGTTCTGCGGCCACGGCATCGGGCGCAACTTTCACGAAGAGCCGCAGGTGCTGCACTACGGCCGCCCCGGCACGCTCGAAGAGCTGGTGCCGGGCATGGTGTTCACGATCGAGCCGATGATCAACGCCGGCAAGCGCGAGATCCGCGAGATGGGCGACGGCTGGACCATCGTCACGAAGGACCGCTCGCTGTCGGCGCAATGGGAGCACACCATCCTCGTCACCGACAGCGGCTACGAGGTACTGACCGTGTCGGCCGGAACGCCGCCGCCGCCCGCGTTCGCGACGGCGCAGCCCACGGCCAGCGTTACGGCCTGAGCATGTCGGCAGTCCCCGCGGAACGCGCCGACGCTCGTCCGCGCAGCGTCAGCGAACTGCGATCGCGCTTCCGCCAAGGCAAGACCGAGCTGCTCGATCACTTTCGCGAAGCGCGCGCCACGTCGGCGTCGGCGACGCGGCTGTTGCGTGCGCTGACGAAGCATGTCGACCAGACGCTGCTCGACCTGTGGCAGCACGCGCTGATGCCGCCCGGCGCGGCCTTGCTCGCGGTCGGCGGTTACGGCCGCGGCGAGCTGTTCCCGCATTCCGACGTCGACGTGCTGGTGCTGTTGCCGCCCGAGCTCGACCACGCCAACGACGCGTTGAAGTCATCGGTCGAAGGCTTCATCACCGCCTGCTGGGACATCGGATTGGAGATCGGGTCGAGCGTGCGCACCGTCGACGAATGCATCGACGAGGCCGAGCGCGACGTCACCGTCCAAACCGCGTTGCTCGAGTCGCGCTACCTGTGCGGGGCGCGCCGCGTCTTCAATCAGTTCCGCCGCGCCAACGCGCAGGCGATGGACGAGAAGGCGTTCCTGCGCGCGAAAACGCTGGAGATGAACCAGCGGCATCAGAAATTCGAAGACACGCCGTACTCGCTGGAACCGAACTGCAAAGAGAGTCCCGGCGGCTTGCGCGACCTGCAGGTTGTCATCTGGGTCGCGCGCGCCGCGGGCCTCGGCAAGAACTGGAACGAGCTTGCGGCCAAGGGATTGATCACGCCGTTCGAGGTCAAGCAGCTGCAGCGCAACGAAGGCGTGCTGAAGCTGATTCGCGCGCGGCTGCACATGGCCGCCGGGCGGCGCGAAGACCGTCTCGTGTTCGACCTGCAGACCGCCGTCGCCGAGAGCTTCGGCTATCAGGCGACCAAAGGCCAGCGGGCGTCCGAAGTGCTGATGCGGCGCTACTACTGGGCGGCCAAGGCGGTGGCGCAGCTGAACCAGATCCTGATGCTCAACATCGAGGAGCGCATCAACGGCCTGCAGGACGCGCCGATGCGCCCGATCAACGAGAAGTTTCTCGAGCGCGGCGGCATGCTCGAGGTCGCGACCGACGACCTCTACGAGCGCGACCCGCACGCGATCCTCGAAACCTTTCTGACCTATCAGACAACCGTCGGTCCCAAGGGCCTGTCGGCGCGGACGCTGCGCGCGCTCTACAACGCGCGTGAATTGATGAACGGCGAGTTCCGCCGCGACCCGGTGAACCGTGCGACGTTCATGAAGATGCTGCAAGCCCACGAAGGCCAGACACATGCCTTCCGGCTGATGAACCAGACCTCGGTGCTCGGCCGCTACCTGTGGGTGTTCCGCCGCATCGTCGGTCAGATGCAGCACGACCTGTTCCATGTCTACACGGTCGACCAGCACATCCTGATGGTGTTGCGCAATGTCCGGCGCTTCTTCATCCCCGAGCATGCGCACGAGTACCCGTTCTGCTCGCAGCTCGCGTCGCAATTCGATCGGCCCTACATCCTCTATGTGGCTGCGTTGTTCCACGATGTCGCCAAGGGCCGCGGCGGCGATCACTCCGAGCTCGGCGGCCGCGAAGTGCGCCGCTTCTGTCGCGACCACGAGGTGCCGAAAGAAGACGCTGCGCTGATCGAGTTCCTGGTCAAGGGCCACTTGACGATGTCGCGCATCGCGCAGAAGGAAGACCTGTCGGATCCCGAGGTGATCGAAGGCTTCACCCGACTCGTCGCGACCGAGCGGCGGCTCACCGCGCTGTACCTGCTGACGGTGGCCGACATCCGCGGCACCAGCCCCAAGGTCTGGAATGCCTGGAAAGGCAAGCTGCTCGAAGACCTGTATCGACTGACCCTGCGCGCGCTCGGCGGCGCGCGGCCGAACATGGACGCCGAGGTGGAGGCTCGCAAGCAGGAGGCGCGGCACACGCTCAACCTCTATTCGCTGCTGCCGGGCATCGAGACCGCGCTGTGGAACACGCTCGAAGTCAGCTACTTCGCGCGCCACGACGCCGGCGACATCGCCTGGCATGCCCGGGCGCTGAACCGCTTCGTCGACTCGAAGGAACCGATCGTTCGAGCGCGTCTGTCTTCCCTCGGCGAAGGCGTGCAGGTCGTCGTCTACGCGCCGGATCGGCCGGATCTCTTCGCGCGCATTTGCGGCTACTTCGACGGCGCCGGCTTCAACATCCTCGACGCGAAGGTCCACACGACGAAGGCCGGCTATGCACTCGACACGTTCCAGGTGATCAGCCCGCAGATGGAGCAGTTCTATCGCGATGTGCTGTCGCTGGTGGAGACGCAGCTCGCGCACGCGCTGAACGAAAAAGGCGCGCTGCCCGAGCCGAGCCGCGGGCGCTTGTCACGCCGCGTCAAGTCGTTCCCGATCACGCCGCGCGTGACCTTGCGGCCCGACGAGCGGGCGCAGCGCTGGCTGCTCGGCGTGTCGACGAGCGACCGCTCGGGCCTGCTGTACGCGATCGCGCGGGTGCTGGCGCGGCACCACATCAACCTGCAGCTTGCGAAGATCACGACGCTCGGCGAGCGCGTCGAAGACACCTTCTTGATCGACGGCTCGGCACTGCAACAGAACAGAGCGCAACTCGATATCGAGAGCGAGCTGCTCGACGCAATCACACCGTGACATTGCACACCGTCACCGCGACTGACGCGATCACGCGCCTCGACAGCTTCAGCACGATCATCGATGCTCGCTCGCAGAGGGAATATGCCGAGGACCGGGTGCCCGGTGCGGTGAATTGGCCGAGCCTCAGCGACGAAGAGCGTCGACTCGTCGGCACCGAGTACACGCAGGTCTCGCCCTTCGTCGCGAAGAAGCGCGGCGCCGCGCTGGTCGCGGGCAACATCGCCGCGCACATCGAGCGCGAGGTGCTCGATAAGACTAAGGACTGGCAGCCGCTCGTGTACTGCTGGCGTGGCGGCAAGCGCCGCGCCT
>VBCQ01000015.1 GCA_005882155.1 Betaproteobacteria bacterium | reverse complement strand
CAGGCGCGGCGCGCGCGGTGCAGGTCGAGGTAGTCGGCTGCGCTGATGCGCTCGCCGCGGCGAATCCGATTCGCGACACGCCGGTCGTACTGCGGCTCGTGAATCGCGAGACGCTCGCGATGCCACGCCCAGCTTTCGGCAGCAGTGAATCCGCCGCTCGCCTGCAGCGTGGCGAGCGTCGCAATGTCGGGCACGGCGATGTCTTCGAGGCGAACTCCGGTTGCGCGCAACGCATCGAGTGCGCGAGCGAAGGCGCGTGCGACCGTCGCGTCCATCGCATCGAGCATCGTGGTCGCCGGCACCGCCAATCGCAGCGCATGCAAAGGCCGAGCGGCGAGCTTCACGCGCCGCTGAGCGAGTACCTCGTGAAGCAGCACCGCGTCGCGCACCGACAGCGTGATCGCACAAGTGGTGTCGAGCGTCGGCGACAAGGGCACGCTGCCTTCGCCGGGGGTCAGGCTCGCGGTGTTCTTGAATCCGACCAGGCCTTGCAGCGCCGCGGGAATTCGAATCGAGCCGCCGGTGTCCGAGCCGAGCGCGGCCCATGCCGCGCCGCTGGCCACCGACACCGCGCCGCCGGACGTCGACCCGCCGGGGATTCGCGGCGTCGCGTCGAGTGCCGCGGTCGCCGCGTTGGCGGGGGTGCCGTGATGCGGGTTGATCCCCACACCGGAATAGGCGAACTCGGTCATGTTGGTGTGACCGAGCAATGCTGCCCCGGCGGCGCGCAGGCGTTGCACGGCAGGGCAGTCCGCGCGGGCAGGCGCATCGCCGGCGAGCACGGTCGAACCGGCGGTCGTCGCGAAGCCTTGCACGTCGAACAAATCCTTCACGCTGACGGCGAGGCCTGCGAGCGCGGGAAGCGGCGCGCCGGCCGCGAACTGCATGTCGACACTCGACGCAGCGGCCTGCGCCATCGCGTCGAAGCGGCGTACGAAGGTGTGTTGGTTGGCGCTGTCGCGCGCTGCTGCCAGCGACGCGGCCATGCTGTGCTGGGCCGTGCGCTCGCCATGAGCGATTTCGCTGCGCGCGGCGATCAGGTCGAGTGGCATCGGGCTGTTATACTCGTCCGGTTTATCCAGCCGCTGACAGAGGCTTCTGCTCGCGGCGGATAGGCAAATCGCAAACCCGGCTGCCAAAAGGTGTTGCAGTCGACTTCGATTGAGAAGTCAGCGCTGCAATTCGAGCCGGATTTTAGAACCAACCTTTGGAGTTCACATGACAGTCAGCATGCGTGAAATGCTGGAAGCCGGCGTCCATTTCGGGCACCAAACGCGCTTCTGGAATCCCAAGATGGCCCCGTACATCTACGGCCATCGCAACAAGATCCACATCATCAACCTCGAGAAGACGCAGCCGCTCTTCATCGATGCGATGAAATTCGTTCGCCAGCTCGCTTCCAAGCGCGGCACGATCCTGATGGTGGGCACCAAGCGCCAGGCGCGCGAAGTGATCGCGATGGAAGCCAAGCGCTGCGGCATGCCCTTCGTCGACCAGCGCTGGCTCGGTGGCATGCTGACCAACTTCAAGACCGTCAAGGGTTCGCTCAAGCGCCTCAAAGACATGCAGGCGCAGGTCGAGGCCGGCACCGAGATCCGCATCAAGAAAGAAGCACTGATGTTCCAGCGCGAGCTGCAAAAGCTCGAGAAGGACATCGGCGGCATCCAGGACATGAACGCGCTGCCCGACGCGCTGTTCGTCATCGACGTGGGCTACCACAAGATCGCAATCGCCGAGGCCAACAAGCTCGGCATTCCGGTGGTGGGCATCGTCGACTCGAACCATTCGCCGCTCGGCATCGACTATGTGATCCCGGGCAACGACGACTCGTCCAAGGCGGTGGCGCTGTACGCGCGCGCGGTGGCCGACGCGGTGCTCGAAGGCAAGGCCAACGTGACGAGCGACGTCGTTCAGTCGGTGGCTGCCGAAGGCGACGAGTTCGTCGAAGTCAACGAGACGGCTTGAGCCGATTCCCCGTCCCGCTCACGCACGCCGCGAGGCAACGAGCGGGATAGAAAGGGGCTTTGACAGCCCCTTTTTTTGGCTTGCAGCGCCGCTGCCTTTCGACGCGAATGAATCCGCGATCCGGCGCTTGTCGGGTCGCCCAGTCCAACGGAGAAATACGATGTCCGCAATCACCGCAAGCATGGTCGCCGAACTGCGCGCCAAGACCGATGCGCCGATGATGGAATGCAAGAGAGCCTTGACCGAAGCCGCAGGCGACATGGAAAAGGCCGAAGAGCTGCTGCGCGTCAAGCTCGGCAGCAAGGCCGGCAAGGCGGCGTCGCGCGTCACCGCGGAAGGCGTGGTCGCGGCTTTCGTCGACGGCACGACCGGTGCGCTGGTCGAAGTCAATTGCGAAACCGACTTCGTCTCGAAGAACGATTCGTTCCTTGCCTTCACGAAGGCGGTGGCCAAGCTGATCGCCGAGAACAAACCGTCCGACGTGGCAGCGCTGTCGGCGTTGCCGTATTCGCAAGACGGCTTCGGCCCGACGGTCGAAGACGTGCGGCGCGGGTTGATCGGCAAGATCGGCGAGAACATGGCGATCCGCCGCTTCAAGCGCTACGCGGGCGGCGGCAAGCTCGCGAGCTATCTGCACGGGACGCGCATCGGCGTGCTGGTCGAGTTCGACGGCGACGATGTGGCCGCGAAGGACGTGGCGATGCACGTCGCTGCGATGAAGCCGGTCGCGCTGTCATCGGCCGACGTGCCGACGACCCTGGTCGACAAGGAGCGCTCGATCGCGACGCAGAAGGCTGCCGAGTCGGGCAAGCCGCCGGAGATCGTCGCGAGAATGGTCGAAGGCTCGGTGCAGAAGTACCTGAAGGAAGTGAGCCTGTTCAATCAGGCCTTCGTGAAGAACGACAAGCAGACCGTCGAGCAGATGCTCAAGGCCGCCAACACGAAAGTGAAGGGCTTCACGCTGTACGTCGTCGGCGAAGGCATCGAGAAGAAGGTCGACGACTTCGCGGCCGAGGTCGCGGCGCAAGTCGCCGCAGCGAAGGGCGCGTAAAGCGGGGTTCCGAGGGGCCGGCTCGGCTCCTCGGGCGTTTAGACTTCGGCAGCACAGAAATACGACGCACAAGGAGCCCGACCGCATGCCCGCTTACAAGCGAATCCTGCTGAAACTTTCCGGCGAAGCCTTGATGGGCGACGACGCCTACGGCATCAACCGCGCGACCATCGTCCGCATGGTGCGCGAGGTGCAGGAAGTGACGCAGCTCGGCTGCGAAGTGGCGGTGGTGATCGGCGGCGGCAACATCTTTCGCGGCGTCGCCGGTGGCTCGGTCGGCATGGACCGCGCAACCGCCGACTACATGGGCATGCTCGCCACCGTGATGAACGCGCTGGCGCTCGCCGACACGATGCGCCAGGAAGGCATGACTGCACGCGTGATGTCGGCGATCGCGATCGAGCAGGTGGTCGAGCCGTATGTGCGGCCGAAGGCGCTGCAGTATCTTGAAGAAGGCAAGGTGGTCGTGTTCGCTGCCGGCACCGGCAACCCGTTCTTCACGACCGACACGGCGGCGGCGCTGCGCGGCGCGGAGATCGGCGCGCAGATCGTGCTGAAAGCGACCAAGGTCGACGGCGTCTATTCCGCCGACCCGAAGAAAGACCGCGACGCGACGCGCTACAGCGAGATCAGCTTCGATGAAGCGATCATCAAGAATCTGCAGGTGATGGACGCGACTGCGTTCGCACTCTGCCGCGACCAGAAGCTGCCGATCAAGGTGTTCAGCATCAACAAGCCGGGCGCACTCAAGCGCGTGGTCCTGGGCGAGGACGAAGGTACCCTCGTTCACGCTTGAAGCAGGGGATAGACATGAAAGCTTGCGTAGCAACGAATCTTTCACGAGCCCGAGCGCCCGGCCGCCCGAAGCCGGGCGAGACCCCCGCGGGGGGTCGATCGGCGTACTCGACGATCGGGGGGTTGTCATGAGTATTGCGGACATCAAGAAGACCGCTGAGCAGAAGATGGCTCGCTCGGTCGAAGCGTTGAAGAGCGAGCTGCACAAGGTGCGCACCGGCCGCGCGCACCCGGGCATCCTCGACCAGGTGCACATCGAGTACTACGGTTCGATGGTGCCGATCAGCCAGGTTGCGAACGTGACCTTGCTCGATGCGCGAACGATCAGCGTGCAGCCCTGGGAAAAAGGCATGGGCCCGAAGATCGAGAAGGCAATTCGCGAGAGCGACCTCGGCCTGAATCCGGCTGCTCAAGGCGACCTGCTGCGCGTGCCGATGCCCCCGCTGACCGAAGAGCGCCGCAAGGAGCTCACCAAGGTCGTTCGCCACGAAGGCGAGGATGCCAAGGTCGCGGTGCGCAACATCCGCCGCGATGCGAATGAGCACGCGAAGAAGCTGTTGAAGGACAAGGAAATCGGCGAAGACGAAGAGCGCCGCTCTCTCGACGAGGTGCAAAAGCTCACCGACCGAACGATCGCCGAGATCGACCGCCTGATCAGCGGCAAGGAAGCGGAGATCATGGCCGTTTGACGGCCGCAGATCGCCACCTCGCGTTGATGCTCGACGGCAGTTCAGTGCAATCCCAGGCCCCGCTTCCGCGCCAT
Organism: Betaproteobacteria bacterium; assembly: GCA_005882155.1. Lineage (GTDB taxonomy): Bacteria > Pseudomonadota > Gammaproteobacteria > Burkholderiales > Burkholderiaceae_C > Albitalea. The sequence continues at coordinate 10,723 of VBCQ01000015.1, read as the reverse complement.
GTCGCCATCGTGATGGACGGCAACGGACGCTGGGCCAAAAAGCGCTTCATGCCGCGCTTCTTCGGCCACAAGGCCGGTGTCGATTCGCTCGTGAAGACAGTACTCGCCTGTGCCGACCGCGGCATCGACTATCTCACCGTCTACGCATTCTCATCGGAGAACTGGAAGCGCCCGACCGAAGAAGTCTCGGGGCTGATGGGGCTGGTGCTAGTGGCAGTGGCCAAGTACCTCACCAAGCTTGCGGACCAGGGCGTTCGAATTCGCATCGTCGGCGACCGCACCGAGGTGTCCGACAAGCTGCGCGCCGCCTGGGAGCACGCCGAGTCGCTGACGCAGAACAACACGCGCATCACGCTGTCGGTGTGCTTCAACTACGGCGGCCGCTGGGACGTCGTGCAAGCGTGCCGCCAGGCGATTCGCGACGGCGTGCCGCCCGACGAGCTCGACGAAGCCAGGCTCAATGGCTACATGGCGCTCGCCCACACGCCGGATCCCGATCTATTCATTCGCACCGGCGGCGAGGTGCGCATCAGCAACTTTCTGCTGTGGCAGGCGGCGTATTCCGAACTCGTGTTCACCGATTGCCTGTGGCCCGAGTTCGGCGTTGCGGAACTCGACTCAGCACTCGCCGAATATGCCCGCCGCGATCGTCGCTTCGGCGGCGTCAAGGACAGCGTGCCCGAGGCGCGACGCGCCTGAGCATGCGCGCCTGACGATGCTCAAGCAGCGTGTCATCACCGCGCTCGTCCTGCTGGCGATTCTGTTGCCGGCCTTGTTCGCACCGATGGTGTGGCCGTTCGCCGTGGTCACCTTGCTCGGCATCGGCGCTGCGGGCTGGGAATGGGCGCGCTTGAACGGCGCCGCGTCCGCTGCGGCGATCACGCTCGGCGTCGCTCTCGCACTCGCTTGTGCCGCCGCACTGTGGGCCGGCTGGGCCGCATCGGCACCGGTGACGGTCTGGTGGCTGGCCGCATTGGTGTGGGTGCTCGGCGGCGCGTTCGCGTTGCAAGCGGGTGTCACGCAGTGGCCCACGCTCGCCGCGCCGCTGCGTTGGGCGCTCGGCTTGCTCGGCCTGTGGACGGCGTGGCTCGCGATGGCGAACGCGCGCGCGGTCGGCATCAATTTCATCCTGTCGGTGTTCTGTCTGGTCTGGGCCGCCGACATCGCCGCCTACTTCGGCGGCAAGGCTTTTGGCAAGCGTAAGCTCGCTCCCGCCATCAGCCCGGGCAAGAGCTGGGAGGGTGTGTGGAGCGGCATGACCGGCGTGCTCGTGTTGTCGGCGGGGTGGATCGCGATGGATCGTTCATGGGCCGTCGATTCGGCAAGCTTGTACACGCGTCTCGATGAGCGCTACGGCGTCATCGGACTGATGCTGGTGCTGATCTTTCTGGCCGCGATGAGCGTTGTCGGCGACCTCGTCGAGTCGCTCGTCAAGCGCAGCGCCGGCGCGAAGGACAGCAGCGGCCTGCTGCCCGGGCACGGCGGCGTGCTGGATCGCATCGATGCGTTGCTGCCGGTACTGCCTCTGGCACTCGCGATGAGCTCGATCTGACATGAACGACGCCGCACGTCAACGCATCTGCATCCTCGGCTCGACCGGCTCGGTCGGCGTCAGCACGCTCGACGTGCTGTCGCGCCACACCGAGCGCTACGAGGTCGTCGCGTTGACCGCCTACACCCGCATCGACGAGCTGTTCGCGCAATGCGTGCAATGGCGCCCGCGCTTTGCCGCGGTGTGCGACGCGGCGCAGGCCCAAGACCTGCGGCTGCGCCTGCATGACGCGCGCATTGCCACCGAGGTGCTGGTCGGCGCGGCGGCGCTGTGCGAGCTGGCGGCGCATGCGGACGTGCAGATCGTGATGGCGGCGATTGTCGGTGCCGCCGGTCTCGCGCCTTGCCTTGCCGCAGCGCGTGCCGGCAAGCGGCTGCTGCTGGCGAACAAGGAAGCGCTGGTCGTCGGCGGCGAGCTTTTCATGCGCGCGGTGCGCGAGGGCGGCGCGACCTTGCTGCCGATCGACAGCGAGCACTCGGCGATCTTTCAATGCCTGCCCGAGGATCGGTCGACTTGGCATTCGAGGATCGACCACGTCGTGCTGACGGCGTCCGGGGGTCCGTTCCGCACCCGCGACACGGCCACGCTCGCGAGCGTGACGCCCGACGAAGCCTGCGCGCATCCGAATTGGGTGATGGGCCGCAAGATCTCGGTCGACTCGGCGACGATGATGAACAAGGCACTCGAGGTCATCGAGGCGCGTTGGCTGTTCGACCTCGCGCCGGAGCAGATTCGCGTCGTCATCCATCCGCAAAGCATCGTCCACTCGATGGTCGTCTGTCGCGATCACTCGGTGCTCGCACAGCTCGGCACGCCCGACATGCGGGTGCCGATCGCGTTCGGCCTGTCGTTCCCCGAGCGCATCGCATCGGGTGCCGCGCAGCTCGACTTCGAGACGCTCTCCACGCTGTCGTTCGAGCCTGCCGATCTCGTCCGCTACCCCGGTCTGCAGCTCGCGTGGGACACCTTGCGCGGCGCATCCGGCAGTACGACGGTGCTCAATGCGGCGAACGAAGAGGCGGTCGCGGCCTTCCTCGCCGGCAGTATTCGCTTCGACCAGATCCACAGCGTCAACGCGGCGATGCTCGAGTCGGTGCGCATCGAGGCCGGCGACGCAGCCAGTGTCGACGCTCTGATGGCGCTCGATGCGCGCACGCGTCGGCGTGCGCTCGAGCGCGTGAAGCAGCTCGCGCCATGATCACCACCATCCTCGCCTTCATCGTCACGCTCGGCGTGCTCGTCATCGTCCACGAGTACGGTCACTACCGCGTCGCCCTCGCATGCGGCGTCAAGGTGCTGCGCTTCTCGGTCGGGTTCGGCCGCGTGCTGTGGCGTCGCCAGGCATCGCCGGACAGCACCGAGTTCGTCGTCGGTGCGTTGCCGCTCGGCGGCTACGTGCGCATGCTCGACGAGCGCGAAGCACCGGTGAAGTCCGACGAGCGTCATCTCGCGTTCAACAACAAGTCGCTTGCCAAGCGCACCGCAATCGTCGCTGCGGGGCCGATCGCGAACCTGCTGCTCGCGGTGCTGCTGTACGCCTGCGCGAACTGGATCGGCATCGAGGAGCCGAGGGCGCTGCTCGGTTCGCCCACCGCCGGCAGCCTCGCCGAGCGTGCCGGCGTCAACGCCGGCGAGTGGGCTCGTGAGGCGTCGATCGACGGCAACGAGTGGCACGAGCTGCGCTCGATGAGCGATCTGCGCTGGGACATCACCCAAGCGGTGCTGCGCGGCGAGCCGCTGCATCTGATGCTGACCGACGCGGCGGGTCGCGGCACGCATCGCGTGGTGCTGCCGCTGGACACGCTCGGCTCGAAGGAGATCGACGCGCAGCTGATGCGCCGCATCGGCCTTGGCCAGACCTACAGCGAGCCGCTGCTGGGCGACATCGCACCCGGCGGTCCGGCCGCGAAGGCGGGGCTGCGCAGCGGCGACCGCGTGCTCAGCATCGACGATAAGACGATTCCCGATCGCGCACGCATGATCGAGATCATTCGCGCCGCCGGTGCGCAGGGCGAGCCGGCGGCGATGACATGGCGCGTCGAGCGCGGCGGCCAGACGCTCGAGCTCATCGTGCGGCCGAAGAGCGTCGTCGATGGCGACAAGCGCATCGGCCGCATCGAGGCGGTGGTCGGCCAGCCGCCGCAGATGGTGCTCGTGCGCTACGGCCCGATCGAAGGCCTCACACAGGCGGCGTCCCGGACCTGGGACATGTCGACGCTGACGCTCAAGATGCTCGGCAAGATGCTGATCGGTGAGGCGTCGCTGAAGAACCTGAGCGGGCCGCTCACCATCGCCGACTACGCCGGCCAGTCGGTGCGACTCGGGCTTGCGTACTACCTCGGCTTTCTCGCAGTGGTCAGCGTGAGTCTCGGCGTGTTGAACCTGCTTCCGCTGCCGATGCTCGATGGCGGACACCTGATGTATTATCTTTTCGAAGCAGTGACAGGGCGGCCGGTCTCGCAGCGATGGCTTGAGCGGCTGCAGCGAGGCGGCGTGGCCATCATGCTCTTGATGATGTCGCTCGCTCTCTACAACGACGTGGCCCGCCTTCTGGGCCTGCACTGACCAGTTCCCCCGCATGCGCTTTTCTCCCCGCCTGAGTTCGTTTCGCCCCACCGTTTTATCCCTCGCTCTCGCCGCCGCCTTGACGGGCGGTTCGGCATGGGCGGTGGAACCGTTCACGCTGAAGGACATCCGCGTCGAGGGCCTGCAGCGCACCGACGCCGGCACGGTATTCGCGTCGCTGCCGTTTCGCATCGGCGACACCTACAACGACGAGAAGGGCGCGGCTGCACTGCGCGCGCTCTTCGCCACCGGCCTATTCAAGGACGTGCGAATCGAGATCGACGAGGGCGTCGTCGTCGTCATCGTCGAAGAGCGTCCGGTCATCGCCAACATCGACTTCGCCGGCCTGAAGGAATTCGACAAGGACACGCTGATCAAGTCGCTGAAGGACTTCGGCATCGGCGAAGGCCTGCCGTTCGACAAGGCGCTCGCCGACCGCGCCGAGCAGGAGCTCAAGCGCCAGTACCTCACGCGCAGCCTCTACGGCGCCGAGGTCGTGACGACGGTGACGCCGCAGGAGCGCAACCGCGTCAACGTCACCTTCACGATCACCGAAGGTACGGCGGCGCGCATCAGCGAAATCCGCATCCTCGGCAACCGCGCGTTTTCCGAGAGCACGCTGAAGGGACTGTTCGACCTGAACGAAGGCGGCTGGCTCAACTGGTACACGAAAGCCGACCGCTACTCGCGCACCAAGCTGAATGCCGATCTCGAGACGCTGCGCTCCTACTACCTGAACCGCGGCTACCTCGAGTTCAACGTCGAGTCGACGCAGGTTGCGATCTCGCCCGACAAGCAGGACATCACGATCACGGTCGTCGTCAACGAAGGCCAGCCCTACACCGTGACGGCGGTGAAGCTCGAAGGCGAATACCTCGGCAAGGAAGAAGACTTCAAGACGCTGGTGAAGATCAAGCCCGGCGAGCCGTACCGCGCCGAAGCGGTGGCCGAAACGACGAAGGCTTTCGTCGAGCGCTTCGGCACCTTCGGCTACGCGTTCGCCAAGGTCGAGCCGCGTACCGACATCGATCGCGCCACCGGTCAGGTCGTGGTCAACCTCGTGGCCGAGCTGCAGCGCCGCGTCTACGTGCGCCGAATCAACGTCGCCGGCAACACGCGCACGCGCGACGAGGTCGTGCGCCGCGAGTTCCGCCAGTTCGAATCGTCGTGGTACGACGGCCGCAAGATCAAGCTGTCGCGCGACCGCGTCGACCGGCTCGGCTACTTCAGCGAAGTGAACGTCGAGACCAACGAAGTGCCGGGCACGCAAGACCAGGTCGACCTCACGATCACGATCAAGGAAAAACCGACCGGCAACCTGCTCGTGGGCGCGGGCTTCTCGAGCGCCGACAAGTTCTCGCTGACGGCGTCGATCAAGCAGGACAACGTGTTCGGCTCGGGCAATTACCTCGGCATCGAAGTCAACACCAGCCGCTCGCAGCGCACGCTGGTGCTCTCCACCGTCGACCCGTATTTCACCGTCGACGGCATCTCGCGCGCGATCGACGTCTTCTATCGAACCGTCAAGCCGCTGAACAGCCAGGGCGAGCAGTACGAGCTCGTCACGCCCGGCACCTCGATTCGCTTCGGCGTGCCGTTCAGCGAGCTCGACACGGTGTTCTTCGGCATCGGCTACGAGCGCACTTCGATCAAGGGCAACGTCGCGCTGCCGCAGAACTACTTCAACTACCGCGAAACCTTCGGCTCGGTCAGCAGCACGGTGCCGATCACCGTCGGCTGGACGCGCGACGGCCGCGACAGTGCGCTCGTTCCCACCGAGGGCCGCTACGAGCGCGTTAATCTCGACTGGGGCATCCTCGGCGACGCACGCTACCTGCGTGCCAACGCGCAGTACCAGCAGTACCTGCCGTTGACGCGGCGCTTCACGCTCGGCGTCAATGCCGAAGTCGGCTGGGGCAAGGGCCTGAACGGCAAGCCGTATCCGATCTTCAAGAACTTCTACGGCGGCGGCCTCGGCACGGTGCGAGGCTTCGACCAAGGCTCGCTCGGGCCGGTCGATGTGATCGGCGCCTACATCGGCGGCAATCGCCGCTTCAACGTGCAGACTCAGCTGTTCCTGCCGGTGCCGGGCACCGGCAACGACCGCACGTTGCGCTGGTTCGCCTTTCTCGATGCGGGCAACGTGTGGGGCGAGAATGACAAGATCACCGCCAAGAGCCTGCGCGCATCGGCAGGTCTGGGCTTGAGCTGGGTCTCTCCAGTGGGCCCGCTGCAGCTGAGCTACGGTACGCCTGTGCGCAAGCAGCCCGGCGATAGAATCCAGCGACTTCAATTCCAGATCGGGACCGCGTTCTAATGAAACTCTCCACTGCAAAGTCGGCGGCGGCTGCGGCCCTGCTGGCGGTCGCCGCAGCCGGTGCGCAAGCTCAGGAACTGAAGATCGGTTACGTCAACAGCGACCGCGTGCTGCGCGATGCGGCACCGGGCAAGGCCGCGCAGGCCAAGCTCGAAGCCGAGTTCAGCAAGCGCGACAAGGAGCTCAACGACCTGGCGATGCGCTTGAAGGGTGCCGCCGACAAGCTCGAGAAAGACGCGCCCACGCTGTCCGAGGTCGAGCGCAATCGCCGCCAGCGCGAGCTGATCGACCAGGACCGCGAGATTCAGCGCAAGCGCCGCGAATTCCAGGAAGACTTGAACCAGCGCAAGCAGGAAGAGCTCAACACCGTCATCGAGCGCGCGAACAAGGTCATCAAGCAGATTTTCGAGACCGAAAAGTACGACCTGATTCTTCAGGAAGCCGTGTTTGCCGGCCCGCGCGCGGACATCACCGACAAGGTGATCAAGGCCTTGAACGCCCAGAAGTGAGCGGTGGACGGTTTCCCGCTCAGTGACATCGCCAAGGACCTTGGCGGCGAACTGATCGGCGACCCGGCGCTTCGCATCACTCGCATCGGCCCATTGGAGGGCGCCACGCCCTCCACGATCTCGCACCTTTCGAATCCGCGCTACCAGTCGCAGCTCGCGGGCTCGCACGCCGGTTGCGTCATCGTCGGCCCTGCGCTGCGCGATGCGGCCGCTGCGCGCGGCGCCGCGATCGTCGCCGACGACCCGTATCTGTATTACGCGCGGCTCACGCAATGGTGGGCGGCGCGCACGCGTGCGCCGGCTCCGCTGGGTGTGCACGCGAGCGCCGTGATCGATTCGTCGGCGGTGCTCGGCGCCGGCGTGACGGTCGGCGCGCTGGCGGTCATCGAGGCCGGTGCACGAATCGGCGATGCGGCGGTCATTGGTGCGCATTGCGTCATCGGGGCCGACGCGATCGTCGGTGCCGCGACGCGGCTCGCGCCGCACGTCGTGCTCGGCAGCGGCTGCCGCATCGGTGAGCGCGGCATCGTCCACAGCGGGGTCGTGATCGGCGCCGACGGCTTCGGCTTCGCGCCGACGCAGGGCCGCTGGGAAAAAATCGAGCAGCTCGGCGCGGTGCGCATCGGCGACGATGTCGAGATCGGCGCCAACACCTGCATCGACCGTGGTGCGCTCGACGACACGGTCATCGAAGACGGCGTGAAGCTCGACAACCTGATCCAGATCGCCCACAACGTGCACATCGGCGCGCACACGGTGATGGCCGGTTGCTCCGCGGTGGCGGGCAGCACGACGATCGGCGCGCACTGCCAGATCGGAGGCGCGGCGATGATCCTCGGCCATATCACGCTCGCCGACCACGTGATCATCTCGATGGGATCCGCCGCGACGCGATCGATTCTCAAGCCGGGACAGTACACCGGCGTGTTCCCCATCGACGACAATTCGGCCTGGGAGAAGAACGCGGCGACCTTGCGCCAGCTGCACGCCTTACGTGAGCGTGTGCGGGCACTCGAGAAGAAAACACCATGATGGACATTCACCAGATTCTGAAAAAGCTGCCGCATCGCTACCCGATCCTGCTCGTCGATCGGGTGCTCGAGATGGAAACCGGCAAGCGCATCAAGGCAATCAAGAATGTCTCGATCAACGAGCCGTTCTTCCAGGGTCACTTTCCGCATCGGCCGGTGATGCCCGGCGTGCTGATGCTCGAGGCGCTGGCGCAGGCGGCGGCGCTGCTGTCGTTCGCGACACTGGACGAGTCGATCGACGACAAGACCGTCTACTACTTCGTCGGCATCGACGGCGCACGCTTCAAGCGCCCGGTCGAGCCGGGCGACCAACTGATGCTCGATGTGGTGCTCGAGCGTCACAAGGCCGGCATCTTCAAGTTCGATGCGCGTGCGTCGGTCGGCGACGAGCTCGCGGTGTCGGCGCAATTGATGTGCACGATGCGCCGCGTCGGCTGAGCTCGGCATGGCGACGATCCACTCCACGGCGATCATCGAAGCCGGCGCGCAGCTCGGCGAATCGGTCAGCGTCGACGCCTACACCATCATTCGTGCGAACGTGCGCATCGACGAGGGCACGAGCATCGGCGCGCACTGCGTCATCGAAGGCCACACGACGATCGGCCGAGACAACCGCATCTTCCAGTTCTGCTCGCTCGGCGCGATGCCGCAGGACAAGAAATACGCCGGCGAGCCGACGCGGCTCGAGATCGGCGAGCGCAACACGATCCGCGAGTTCTGCACCTTCAACCTCGGCACCGCGCAAGACGTTGGCGTGACGCGTGTCGGCGACGACAACTGGATCATGGCCTACGTGCACATTGCGCATGATTGCCAGGTCGCCAACCGCACGATTCTCGCCAACAACGCGACGCTCGGCGGCCACGTGCATCTGGGTGATTGGGTGATCCTCGGCGGCTTGACGGGCGTGCACCAGTTCGTCAAGGTCGGCGCGCATGCGATGGCCGGATTCGCGAGCCACGTATCGCAAGACGTGCCGCCTTTCATGACGGTGGCCGGCAACCCGCTCGCGGTGCACGGCTGCAACGTCGAGGGCTTACGGCGGCGCGGCTTCACGCCCGAGCGCATCGCTGCGGTCAAGCAGATGCACCGCCTGCTGTATCGCCAAGGGCACACGCTGGCGGCAGCGCGCGAGGCGATCGCGGCACTCACGGACGCCACACCCGAGGCCGCTGCCGACGTCGCGATGATGTCGACCTTCCTCGCCGAATCTACGCGCGGCATCGTCCGTTGATCGCGCCCGGATGGACGACAGCGCACCTCGGCTCGCGATGGTGGCCGGCGAGGCCTCGGGCGATCTGCTCGCCGCTTTGCTGCTCGGCGGACTGAAGACACGCTGGCCGGCACTGCGCGCGTTCGGCATCGGCGGACCGCGAATGTCGGCTCACGGTTTCGACGCCTGGTGGCCGCATGATCGCCTCGCGGTGCGCGGCTACGTCGAGGTGCTGCGCCACTATCGCGAGATCGCCGGCATCCGCAACGCGCTCGGTGAGCGCCTGTTGCGCGAGCGGCCCGACGCATTCATCGGCGTCGACGCCCCCGATTTCAACCTCGGTCTCGAAGCCAAGCTGAAGGCTCAAGGCATCAAGGCGATCCATTTCGTCAGCCCGTCGGTCTGGGCCTGGCGCGGCAAGCGCGTCCAGAAGATGCGCGGCGCGGTCGACCATGTGCTGTGCGTGTTTCCATTCGAGCCGGCGATCTACGCGAGCAACGGTATCGCGGCGACGTATGTCGGCCATCCGTTGGCCGATGCAATTCCGCTCGAAGTGCCGCGAGCCGCGAGCCGGATCGCGCTCGCGTTGAGCGAAGACGACACCGTCGTCGCGTTGCTGCCGGGCAGCCGGCGCTCCGAGATCGAGTACATCGCGCCGCGCCTGCTCGGCGCGGCCGCCGAGATGCAGCGGCAGCGTCCGCATCTGCGCTTCGTGTTGCCGGTGGTGCCGGGCCTGCGCTCGCTGATCGAGCCGATGATCGCGCGGCATGCCGCCGGCGTGAACCTGCAGCTGCTCGACGGCCGTTCGCACGAGGCGCTCGCCGCGTGCGACGTGACGCTCGTGGCGAGCGGCACTGCGACGCTGGAAGCCGCATTGTTCAAGCGGCCGATGGTCATCGCCTACAACATGAATGCGCTGAGCTGGCAATTGATGAAGCGCATGGGCTATCAGCCGTGGGTCGGCTTGCCGAACATTTTGCTCGGCGATTTCGTCGTGCCCGAGTTGCTGCAGCACAATGCGACCCCAAGCAAACTCGCCGCCGCCGCGTTGCACTGGCTCGACGATCCCAGCGCTTGCGCCGCCGTCAGTCAACGTTTCGAGGCGCTGCACCGCGAGCTGCGCCGCGACACTGCCCGGACCGCCACCGATGCGATCGAAAAAATCCTCGCGGCCTGAACAGCTCGGATTGGTCTGGGACATGCCTGGCCTGGTCGCCGGCGTAGACGAAGCCGGGCGCGGCCCGTTGGCCGGACCGGTGGTGGCGGCTGCGGTGATCCTCGACGACCTGAAACGGATTCGCGGTCTGAACGACTCGAAGCTGTTGACGCCGGCCGTGCGCGAACGCCTGTACGACGAGATCCGGGCCAAGGCCTTGTGCTGCTCGGTGGCCGAGGCGAGCGTCGAGGAAATCGATCGGCTGAACATCCTGCAGGCGACGCTGCTCGCGATGCGCCGTGCGATCGACGGCCTGCGCTTGAAGCCGATCAAGGTGTTGATCGACGGCAATCAGCTGCCGGTCGTGACGATGCTGGCCG
>VBCQ01000145.1 GCA_005882155.1 Betaproteobacteria bacterium | reverse complement strand
CACCTGCGGCATGTCGCCGGCCGATGGGAAGCCGGTATTGACGAGCACTTTGCCGCGCGCGTCGGCGAGGATCACGGTGCGCCAATGCGGCCGGCCGGCCATCACGCGACGTGCGCGCTCGTTGAAGGCTGCGGTATCGCCGGCGTCGAGCGCGGGCGAGGTCGCCAGCGTTTCGAGCACCGCCGTCGAGCGGCGCAGTTCGGCATCGACCGCGGTCGCGAGTGCCCGCGTCACGTCGAGTCCGGCGCGCTCGGCCTGCTCGCGGTGCTGCTGCACCATCGCGAGCAGCCCGAGCCCCGACATCGCCGCCAGCGGCACGATGGCCACCGCCGCCAACAGAAACAGGCGTCGGCGAAGCGGGACGTCAGGCAGCGGCGACATGGCGCGAGCCTACATCGCCGCGGCGCCAACGCAAGCAAGCCCGGGATAGCCGGGCTTGCGCGACTCAGGCGCTGCCTCTCGCGAACGCCTTCTTACTGCTTGGGCTGCTCTTCGGTCTGCGTCTTGCTGTGACGCATCTTGGACTTGTGGCTGCCCGTCGCTTCTTTCTTCGCGTCTTCGTAGGCGCGCTTGGCTTCGGTCATGCAGGTCTTCATGTCCTCATCGACCTGGTGGTTGCGGCAGGCCGCGACATCGTGCTGGTACATGGACTTGGCTTCGGCGAGGCTCGACACGCCGAGCTTCGTTTCGGCCTGGGCCAGGTGCGCGCTGAACGCGCCGGCGACTGCGAGAGCGAGCGACGCAGCGAGCAGGGAGGGCTGGCGGAGGGTCGAGGTCATGGCAACTCCTTCATCAAACGGGTTGGTTGTCGCAAGTGGTACCACCCGAAACGCGACAACACCCGCGGCAAGCGGGTTGACCGTCGAAGAGGCAATCGGCGTTCCCGACAGCGTGTCGATTGCCAACAGTCGCAACCAATGAAGAAGGCCCGCAGCGCGGTGCACTGCAGGCCTCTGAATGAAGGAAGCTTAACGAGCGGCGCTCAGAACGGGATGTCGTCGTCCATGTCTTCGAAGCCGCTCGCCGACTTGGCGGCCGGCTTGCTCGCCGCAGGGCGCGACGCCGGCGCACTGCGCTCTTCGCCGCGCTCGCGGCTTGCGCCGCCGCCCTCGTCGCCACCGCCCATGCCTTCGCGGCTGCCGAGCAGCTGCATTTCGCTCGCGATGATCTCAGTGGTGTACTTGTCGACGCCTTCCTTGTCCTGCCATTTGCGCGTTTTCAATCGGCCTTCGACGTAGACCGGACGGCCCTTCTTCAAGTACTCACCGGCGATTTCAGCGAGCCGATCGTAGAAGACGACGCGGTGCCATTCGGTCTCTTCCATCTTCTCGCCGGAAGTCTTGTCCTTCCAGTTGCGCGAGGTCGCGAGCGTCACGTTGCAGATCGCGTTGCCGTTGGGCGTGTAACGCACTTCGGGGTCGCGACCGAGGTTGCCGATGAGAATGACTTTGTTGACCGAGGCCATGCCTGCGCTCCCCTGCGTGGTGGTGAAAAGGTGGGGTGGAGATTATGCCTGCCGCGCCCGCTTCAAGGTCGCGCCGCAGCGTCCTTCGCCGCGAGCTGCGACCAGAGGAAGGCGTAGGTGTCGGCGTCTTCTTCGAGCTGCTGCGCTCGGGTGTTGCCCACCCCATGGCCCGAGTCGTAATCGAGGCGCAGCAGCACCGGCTTGGCGCTGCTCGTCGCCGCGAGCAGGCGCGCCGCCATTTTGGTGCTGGCCCAGACTTCGACGCGCGGGTCGTTGATGCCGTGGGTCAGCAGCACCGCCGGATACGCAGTGCCGTCCTTCACATGGTGGTACGGGCTCATCGCGAGCAGCGCGCGGAATCCCGGCTCGTTGGCCACCGTGCCGAACTCGGGAATGTTGCTCGGCCCGTTCGGCGTGAGCTCCATTCGCACCATGTCGTGCACGCCGACGTTCGGCACGACGGCGGCGAAGAGGTCGGGTCGCTCGGTCAGCACCATGCCGGCCAGCATGCCGCCGGCGCTGCGGCCGGAGAAGCCGAGATGCGCCGGTGTCGTCCAGCCCTCGCGCACCAGGTACTCGGCACAGGCGAACACGTCCTTCCAGGTGTTGGGCTTGGTGGCCTGCTTGCCGGCCAAATACCAGTCGTGGCCGAAGACGCTGCTGCCGCGCGGGTTCGCCACCGCCATCACGCCGCCGCGCTCGAGCCACGCGAGGCGCGCCGGACTGAACGCCGGGTCGATCGTGAAGCCGTAGGACGCGTAGGCGTTGAGCCAGACCGGGTTGCGGCCGTCGCGCTTCATGCCCTTCTTGTGGATGATCGACATCGGCACCATCGCGCCGTCGTGGCTCTTCACCAGCACCTCGTCGGCCTGCAGCTCGTCGAGGCCGGCGATCGTCGGCAGCTGCGGCAAGCCGAGCGCGCGCACCGGTCCACGCGCGGGCACCGCCAGATACTGAAGCGGCTGGGTCCACGACTGCAAGCCGACGATGAGGCCGCTTTGGCGCGACGCATTGAAATCGTTGCCGTAACCGGCGCCGAGAAAGATCTGGCCGGTGACCGGCAGCGGCACTTCTTGCGGCTTCGCGCCGCCGCGGTGCGCGACGCGCCACAGGCGCTTGGCGTTGCCGTCGCGGGCGCTGAAGTAGAGCGCATCGGCGCTGACGCTGAGGTCGGAGATCACGCGGTCCGACGCGGCGACGACTTCGCGCGGCGGCTGCGT
>VBCQ01000146.1 GCA_005882155.1 Betaproteobacteria bacterium | reverse complement strand
CGGCTGGACGCCGTTGCATTACGCCGCGACCGGAGCGTCGACCGATGCAGTGAAGTTGCTGCTCGAGCGTGGCGCCGTCGTCGACGCCGACTCGCCGAACCGCAGCACGCCGCTGATGATGGCGGCGCGCTATGGCAGCGAGGCGAGCGTCGACGTGCTGCTCGCGCGCGGCGCCGACCCGCGCCGGGTCAACGACCAGAAGCTCAAGGCCGCCGATTTCGCGCGGCTGGCAGGCCGCCAATCACTCGCCGCGCAGCTCGACAAGCTGGCCCAATGAGGCGTGGTCGCGCGGGCACTGTGTAAGGCATCTTCCGACACCGGCTTTGGCGCAGTCCCGACTTCTGTTCCGCGATGTGAGGTCTACAGTCAATGCATCGGCATTCGCCGTTCAGGAGACGCACCATGGACAAGCCGTCGTTGGCCTCGAACCCGTTTGCGCTGATGATGCATCCCGATGCGGTGCTGCAAGCTCTCGCGTGCTCCGATCGCTTGAGTCGCCTGCAGCGGCGAATCTGCAAGCCGCTGGACAAGCCCTTGGTCGTCAAGCCGAGCACCGACTCGGCGGCCTTCGACAAGGAAGTCGACAGCGAGACCGATCCCGCCGAGTGATCGCCGCGCGCTAGTTGAGCGCGGAACGAATCGAGCCACACAAGATCATCTCTGAGACGCGCGCTCGCGTCCATCGAGCTCGCGGTTCTTCAGGCGCTGCATCGTGCAAGAACTGGCTTTTCGAACACTGCTCTATCGCTACTTTTTTTTCGACTGGCTGTTCCGCGATGTCAGCCGCGGCAGCCTGCTCGAGCGCGCCGCCGCGCGACGGCACAACCAGAGTCAGGCGCATTGGCTGCTGACCTACATGCGACGCTGGCTGTGGTGCGGCCTGGTGTTCTACGGCCTCGGCGGATTCGCCGAGCTGATCCTCAACGCGCCGCTGCTGTCGGCGCTGTTCTACGTTCCAGGCGCACTCAGCGTGCCGGTCAACGCGATCATCGGCGCCGCGTGGCTGGGCCTGAAGGCTTTGCCCGGGCCGTTCTGATCAGCTGCCTTTGGTCGCGCTCTTGTTGTTGCGCGCGGCGAGCGTCGCGATGAGCCCGTCGATGCCCTTGGACTGGATCTCGGCCAAGAACTGGCCGCGATACGCTTCGACGAGCCACACCCCCAGCACGTTGAGGTCGTAGATCTTCCAGCCATCGGCCGACTTCTCGAGCCGGTAGTCGAGCTGGATCGGCTCGCCATGCCCTTTGATCAAGGTGCGAACGACGACCTCGGTGTCGCTCGCTCCAGCCCGCAAGGGCTTCACCGTGATCGCGAGGTCTTTCACCTGTGACAGCGCGCCGGCATAGGTGCGAACGAGCAGGGTCTTGAATTCCTGCTGCAGGCGCAGTTGCTGCTCGGGCGTTGCCTGCCGCCATGTGCGGCCGACAGCCGACGCCGTCATGCGGGTGAAGTCGACGTTCGGCATGACCTTCGTGTCGACGAGGTCCATGATCTTGCTCGCGTCGCCCGACGCGATCGCGGTGTCCTTGGCGAGCCCGACGACGTCGTCCGACAGCCGCTTGATCATCGTGTCGGGCGCTTCGTCGAGCGCCACCGCCGCGCTCGCTGCGAGGCACAGCACAAGGGATGCAGCAAAGCGAGTGAAGAGCCGGTGATGCATGAGGGGTCTCCCGCGGTGGCAACAAATCGATACATCTCGATATCGACCGCGCAGGACGGCGGCGTGAGGCAGGAATTCACGCTGGCGGCAGCTTGTTGCAATCGCGGCGCCCGCAGGCTAGGGTGCCAGCACCCGAACCGTGAAAGGAGCCACACCATGAGCAACCATGTCTACAAATTGCTGGAGCTCACCGGATCCTCGACGACGAGCATCGAAGACGCAGTGCAGAACGCGATCGAGAAAGCGAGCGAGACGGTGCGCAACATCCATTGGTTCACCATCACCGAGACGCGCGGCCATGTCGACAACGGCAAGATCGCGCACTGGCAGGTCTCGCTGAAGCTCGGCTTCACGCTCGAATAGCGCAAGCGCGATCCGGCGGCGCTGCTGGCGCCTGGGGTTTGCGTTATTTCTTGCGCGCGCTGCTCTTCGCGGCGCCTTGTTGCAGGCCTTCGGACATGCCGATCAGCACGCCGCTGACGAGCGCCGAATAGCTGTCCATCAGTGCTTGCGCGGTGCGCACGCCCATCGCGCGGCCTTGGCGCATCGCCGTCTGCGCCTGCGACATCAAATGCTCGACCGTCGACGCGGCTTGCGCACCCGTGTCGGTGCCCTTGAGCTTCATCGACTCGATCACTTGCCCCCATGCCCCTTGCAGCGGCGCGGTTGCCGATTGGGCAGCCTTGCTCACTGTCGCGATGAACACGTCTTCCATCTTCTCGAGGTCGGCGAGGGCGCTTTGCATGCGCTCCTCGTTCAATCCCACGCCCTGATCGACGAATTGCTGCAAGGCCTTGCGGTTCGCCTCGACGGCTTGCAACAGCGCCGCGTCCATTCCCGAGAACGCATTGCTCAGCAGCGCTTCGGCATCGATCGAATGCGCCGCGTTCTGCGACGCGCCAGTCGACGCGGCCTGCGTCACTGTCTTCAACACGCCGCGGATGTTCTGCAGGGTGAGCTCACGTCCCTGCAGCGCCTTCAGCGTCGCTTCGCTAACCGCTTTGCGAAGTGCCTCGCCTTGCTTCGTGCTGGCCTGCGAAAACAGCTTGATCAATGAATCCTGGTCGATGCCGGACTTGAACATGCGGGGCTCCTCGGTGGTTGCGGGACTGGCGTCGATTGCATCACAGGAGCTGGATGCCAGCCAGCCCCGACTGCGCCGTGCCGCGAACGATGCCGACGAAGTCATCGAGGAAGGGCTTGGACCCGAGCGCCTTCGTCGTCGTCGCATGCAGCTCGCTCCACAGGCCGGTGCGGCCGATGCGCTTGGCGAGCACGTAGTCGTGGTCGACGTAGCTCTTCACGCCCCAATTGGGCAGCGCGGCGATGCCGCGGCGGCTCGCCACCAGCTGCAGCACCGCAACCGTCAATTCGGCGGTACGCCGCTGCAGATGAATGCCCGCCGGCGTCAGCACTTCGCGGATCAGGTCGATGCGATTTTCCGGCACCGGGTAGGTGATCAAGGTCTCATCGGCCAGCTCGTGCGCGTCGACGAAACGCTTGCTGCGCAGCCGATGGCCCACCGGCAGCACCAGCAGGATCTCGAAGCGGAAGAGGGGGCGCACCGCATAGGGCCGTCGCTTGGCCGGCGCTGAGCCGATCACGAGATCGGCGCGCCCCTCGGCGATGAGCGCCAGCGGGTCGCTGTGAAAGCCCGCGACCAGATCGACCTCGACCTCCGGCCAGCGCAGTCGAAGCAGGTGTGGCATTCGAGCGCGATGCGCAGCTCTCCGCGGGTGTCGCCCTTCATGCGAACGATGTCGCGATGTGCTTCGTCCCACTGGGGCAGCAGCGTGCGGCCGAGCGAGAGCAGCCGCTCGCCGGCCTGCGTGAAGCGCAGTCCGCGCGGGGTTCGCTCGAACAGGCTCAGGCCGTAGTGCGACTCGAGCGCGCGGATCTGATGCGACAGCGCCGACTGCGTCAGGTGCATGCGCTCGGCCGCATCGGCCAGCGTGCGCGTGTCGGCGATGGCGAGCAGCGAGCGCAAGTGGCGCAGTTCAAGCATCAAAACTCCTCGACATGAATCGGATTCATGTGAATGTGAAAACATCTCGCTTGATTCAAGTCTAGGGCATGCCGACACTGCCGGACAACTTATGAATGAAGGAGCTGCGATGGCACGGACCCATGTCCTCGGCTACCCGCGCATCGGTGCGCAGCGCGAGCTGAAGTTCGCGCTCGAGTCGTTCTGGCGCGGCGATTGCGACGAAGCGCATCTGCACGAAGTCGGCGATGCGCTGAAGCGAGAGCGTTGGCAGGCACAACGCGACGCCGGCTTGGCGCTCGCGACCGTCGGCGACTTCGCGTTCTACGACGCGGCTCACGCTCGCCCAGTCCTTCGAGTTGGCACGCGGCAACGCGCGCCAGCCGGCGATGGAGATGACCAAGTGGTTCGACACCAACTACCACTTCCTGGTGCCTGAGCTCGGGCCGGCCACACGCTTCGGCGCCGGCGTCGACTGGCTGTTCGACGAGATCGATCAGGCGCGAGCGCTCGGCCACCACGTGAAGCCGGTGCTGGTCGGGCCGATCACCTGGCTCCATCTCGCGAAGTCGCATGTCGCGGGATTCGACAAGCTGAGCCTCTTGCCCGAGTTGCTGCGCGCCTTCGGCGCTGTGCTGCGACGCATCGCCGAGCGCGGCATCGAGTGGGTCCAGCTCGACGAGCCTGCGCTCGGCCTCGATCTCGAGCCGCGCTGGCTGGCGGCTGTCGACAACGCTTATGCATCGCTCGCAGCGACCGGACCGAAGCTGCTTCTCGCGACTTACTTCGACAGCGTCGCCGAGCACGCGAGCCGTCTCGCCGCATTGCCGGTGCAGGGCGTTCACATCGATCTGGTGCGCGCACCGCAGCAGCTCGCCACTTGGCGCGCCGCACTGCCCGCGGACAAGGTGTTGTCGGCCGGCGTGATCGATGGGCGCAACATCTGGCGCACCGACTTGCGTCGCGTGCTGCAAACCTTGAAGCCCTTGCATGCCGAGCGGGGCGATCGCTTGTGGATCGCGCCGTCGTGCTCGCTCGCGCATGTTCCCGTGTCGCTGAAGCACGAAGACAAGCTCGATGCCGGCGTTCGCAGCTGGCTTACGTTTGCCGAAGAGAAGCTCGCTGAGCTGCAGACGCTCGGGCGTGCGCTCAACGAAGGCGAGGGCGCCGTCGCCGAGGCGTTGGCCGCGTCGGACACCGCGGCAGCGTCGCGCCGGCACTCGAAGCGCGTGCACAACCCGCTGGTCCAGCGCCGCTTGGCCGCGATCACGCCGGCGATGGCCGAGCGCGAATCGCCGTTCGCGCAGCGCATCGCGGCGCAGCGCGAGTCGCTGAAGCTGCCGCCGCTGCCGACGACGACGATCGGCTCGTTCCCGCAGACGCCGGCGATCCGCCAGGCGCGCGCCGCCTACAAGCGCTGCGAGATCGGTGCGCTCGACTACCTGCATCGCATGCGCGCAGAGATCCGCCTCGCCGTCGACAAGCAGACCGAGCTCGGCTTGGATGTGCTGGTGCACGGCGAGCCCGAGCGCAACGACATGGTCGAGTACTTCGGCGAGCGGCTGTGGGGCTATGCGTTCACCGACAACGGCTGGGTCCAGAGCTACGGCTCGCGCTGCGTCAAGCCGCCGATCATCTACGGCGACGTCTACCGGCCCGATCCGATGACAGTCGAGACGACCCGCTACGCGCAATCGCTGACCGACAAGCCGATGAAGGGCATGCTGACCGGCCCGGTGACGATGCTGCAGTGGTCGTTCGTGCGCGACGACCAGTCGCGCGAACTCACTGCCATGCAGCTCGCACTGGCGATCCGCGAAGAGGTGGCCGACCTGGAGAAGGCCGGTATCCGCATCATCCAAATCGACGAGCCGGCGTTTCGCGAAGGCCTGCCGCTGAAAGCGCGTGAATGGACGCGCTACCTCGACTGGGCCGTGCGCGCGTTCAAGCTCTGCGCCTGCACCGTACGCGACGACACGCAGATCCACACCCACATGTGCTATTCGGAGTTCAACGACATCCTGCCGGCAATCGCCGCACTCGACGCCGACGTGATCACGATCGAGACCTCGCGCTCTGCGATGGAGTTACTCGAAGGCTTCGGCGAGTTCAAGTATCCAAACGAGATCGGCCCGGGCGTCTACGACATCCATTCGCCGCGTGTGCCCGAGGTCGCGAGCATGTTGAAGTTGCTCGAACGTGCCTGTGAGGTGATTCCACCCGAGCGCTTGTGGGTCAACCCCGACTGCGGTCTGAAGACCCGCGGCTGGGCGGAGACCGAAGCGGCATTGCGCCACATGGTGCAGGCCACACGGATCATGCGCGAGCGCCTGGAACTGCCGGCGGAGATGGGCGAGGGCGTTGCCTGAAGCAAGGTG
>VBCQ01000144.1 GCA_005882155.1 Betaproteobacteria bacterium | reverse complement strand
CGCCAAGCCGTGTCTGCGCCCGCCACTCGCCGTCGCCAGACACCAAACGGTATGGCTCGTGCGGTGTCGCCTGCTCGATGTCGGCGATGAGCTTCAACGCGCCGGTCGGCGTCTGCCCACCGAAGCCCACATCGACAAGCCAGCTCGCGTCGGCGAGCTCGACCCGCAGCAGCATGTGCGAACGTGAGGTGATGGCGTCTTCGGGCTGGTTCCACAGCACTCGCGCGGCAAGCTCGCTGACCTCGAAGCCGACGCAGCGCAGCACCTCGGCGAACAATCGGTTCTGCTCGAAGCAGTAGCCGCCGCGCCCTTCACCGACGATCTTGCTCTGCACCGCGCCGATGTCGAGGCTGACCGGCAGGCCGAGAAACGGATTCAGGTTCTCGAACACGATCGCCGCGGTGTGGCGCGCCGCGAGCGACTGCAAGCTCGCGAGATCGGGCGCGATCGCACCCGACCAGCCGATGCGGCGCAAGTAGGCGTCGAGGTCCATGCCAACCACTTTAATGGCTCAGCACTTTCACGACGCAGTCGCGCTGCACGCGGCTCGCGTCGAGCGTCTGGTGCAGTCGATCGACCGAGTCGATCGTCACGCCGTCGATGCCGACGATCAGGTCGCCTTCGCGCAGCCCGGCACGCTGCGCCGGGCTGTTGGACTCGACCGACGAGACGCGCACCGCGTGGCTTTGGGCGAGGCCGAAAGCGAGCATGACGCGGCGGTCGAGCGCGGCCGTCGCACCGCCAACGCCGAGGTAGCCGCGCCGCACGCGTCCATGCTGCAGCAGTTGCGGAATGACCCACGACGCGATGTCGACCGCGACGGCGAAGCTGATCGATTGCGCGCCGCGAATGATCGCGGTGTTGACGCCGATCACTTCGCCGCGCGAGTTCAGCAGCGGCCCGCCCGAGTTGCCCGGGTTCAGCGCGGCGTCGGTCTGGATCACGTCGGGGATCAGGCGGCCGGTGCCGGATCGCATGCTGCGGCCGAGCGCGCTGACGATGCCGGCGGTCACGGTGTGCTCGAAGCCGAGCGGGTTGCCGATCGCGATCGCGATCTCGCCGCGCCGCAGCAGCGCCGAGCGGCCGAGCAGCAGCGGCGTCAGCGAGCCGCGCGACATGCCGTCGATGCACAGCACCGCAAGGTCGGTGTCGGGGTCGTCGCCGACCCAGCGGGCATCGAACTCGCGCCCGTCGCTGAGTGACGCGGCGTACCGCTTGGCTTTCGGTGGCGGTCGCTGGGCACCGGCTCGCACGACGTGCGAGTTGGTCAGCAAGTAGCCGTCGGGAGTGAACAAGAAGCCCGATCCGCTGCCGAGCGGCGCGTCTCGATCGGTGGCGCCGCCCAGCACGCGCACCGAGGCCACGCTGGGCCCGGCTCGCTCGACCACGTCGCTGACGGTTTGCGAATAGGCATCGAGCAGGAAAGCATCGTTGGCGCCCACGCGAGACTCCTCCAAAGCGCCCAGATGAGAGCGGCCCGCCGCGTTTCAAGAAGCGGGCGATGTAAGCGGAAGGCACGCTGCAGCGACCGATGCATCGATGGCGAAAACCCGCCATTGCCCAACCAGGAGAAGCGCCATGTCCACTTTGATCTCACGCCCTTCGATCTTGCTTGCTTGCATGCTCGCGGCCGGCAGCGCGGCACACGCCGGCGAATGCCCTGCCGGCAAGGCGGCGGCCAACGCATTGGCGGGTGCGCCGTCGGCCCCCATCGGCATCACCGACACCGAGCTCGCCGCCATCGATCTGGCCAACGAGAACGTCAAGCTCTCGCAACGGCGTCTTCGCATGCGCCACATGACGATCGCACCCGGCGGCGTCGTGCCCTTGCACGATCATGCGGACCGCCCTGCGCTGATCATGGTCACCGCCGGTCAGATCTACGAGAACAGCAGCAAGTGCAGCGTGCCGATCCTGCACAAAGCCGGCGACGTTTCGCGCGAATTTCTGGGCACCAAGCATTGGTGGAAGAACGAGACGTCGAGCCCGGTCGAGCTGACGATCGCGGACATCGTCAACGACAAGAAGCCGGAGACGATGCCGAAGGATATGTGAGGGGGTGCGGGGTGGGGGCCTTCGACAAGCTCAGTCCGAACGGGGTGTGGTTTGTGTTTGGAGAAGGCTTCGATACCTCAGCCCGAACGGGATGGGGACAAGTGGATGGCAACACTCAATCCTCCGTTCTCCAATCTCCGTTCGGGCTGAGGTATCGAAGCCCTGCAACAAACACAAACCCGTTCGGACTGAGCCTGTCGAAGTCCCGCCCCACCCGCTAAAGTGCCCCCATGCTCCACGACCCCGCCCGCCATGAGCCGTTGCAGGACATCCCCTGGGATGAAGCGCGTGCCCACGCAATGATCGAGCGCATCGTGCGCGACACCGAGGCGCACTTCTCGGCGCAGTCGCATTGGCCAGTTCACCCGCGCGACGCCGATGGCGGGCCACGCGACCCCGCTTATCCGCTGTACCACGGCGCATCCGGCGTGTTCTGGGCCCTGCACTATCTCGACAGCGTCGGCGCCGCGCGCCTCGAGCTGCCCATCGCCGACCATGTCGACGCATTGCTCCCTCTCAATCAAGCCGCACTCGGCGACAGCGCCGATGCCGAAGCCGCGTCGTACCTGATCGGCGACACCGGCATCCTGCTGCTCGCCGACAGCCTGAACCCGAGCGACGAGCATGCCGATCGTCTCGAATCGCTGATCGCCGGCAACATCGACCATCCGGCGCGCGAGCTGATGTGGGGCTCGCCGGGCACGATGCTCGCCGCGCTGTTTCTTTATCGGCGCCGCGGCGAAGCGCGCTGGGCCGAGCTGTTTCGACGCAGCGCGCGCCGATTGCATTCGCAGCTGCTGTGGTCCGACGAACACCAGTGCCACTACTGGACGCAGGACATGTACGGCCAGCGCAGCACCTACCTCGATGCGGTGCATGGCTTCGTCGCGACGGCGTCGGTATTGATCCACGGCCGCGATCTGCTCGACGCCTCCGAGTGGGCCGATTGGCAGACGATCATCACGCAGACAATTGCCCACACCGCGATCCGCGAAGGGTCGCTCGCCAACTGGCCGGCCTGGCTCGCTGCGCCCGGCGCGCCGCCGCCGCGCCAGCTGATGCAGTACTGCCATGGCGCGCCGGGCTTCGTCATCTGCCTCGCCGACCTGCCCGGCACCGAGCTCGACGAGGTGCTGCGCGCCGCCGGCGAGGCCACGTGGGTCGCCGGCCCGCTCACCAAGGGATCGAACCTGTGCCACGGCACCGGCGGCAACGGCTATGCGTTCTTGAAGCTGTACCAGCGCAGCGGCGACGCGATGTGGCTCACGCGTGCGCGCTCGTTCGCGATGCACGGCATCGTGCAGACCGAAGCCGAGGCCGCGCGGGTCGGCCAGCTGCGCTACTCGCTATGGACCGGCGACCCGGGCTTTGCGATCTACCTGTGGGACTGCATTCGCGGCGCAGGCGACTTCCCGACGCTCGACTTGTTCGACGCCGGCATCACGGCCGCTCGAAGCGACCGCTCTTCGCCGACGCGAACAGCGCATCGATGACGCGCATGTTGGCCACCGCGTCGTCGAGCCCGCGCGCATCGGGCGCCTCGTCGCGCACCGCACGCGAGAACGCTTCGGCTTGCAGCTGGTACTGGTCGGCGACCGGCAGCGTGATCGTGCGGATGCCGCTGCCGTCAAGCGCGCTCGCGTCGTCGATCGAATAGCGCGTCGTCAGGTCCTGCGGCGCGTTGAACGGGATCTCGATCTCGATGCGGCCTTGCGTGCCGACGAGCTCGATGCGCTGATAGCGCGCCGCTTGCGTCGACACGCTGAAGGCGAGCTGGCGCCCGCCGGCGAATTCGAGCAAGCCGCTGGTCGCGATGTCGGTGCGGAACACCGGGTCGCGCGCCATCGTCGCGGCCACGCGATCGGGCTCGGCTTCGAAGAACCAGCGGCCGGCGACGATCGCATAGCAGCCGATGTCGTAGAGCGCGCCGCCGCCGATGTCGGCCATGTTGCGGATGTTCGCCGGGTCGGCGTTGAAGTAGCTGAACGGCACCTGGATGAATCGCAGCTCGCCGATCTCGCCGCGCCGCACATGCTCGCGCGCGGCGATCCATTGCGGATGGAAGCGCACCATGAAGGCTTCGCGCAAATGCACCTTCGACGCATAGGGCCGCAGCACCTCGAGCTCGCCCGCAGTCATCGCCATCGGCTTCTCGCACAGGACATGCTTGCCGGCTTGCGCCGCGGCGAGCGTCAGCGGAACGTGGAGGTGATTCGGCAACGGGTTGTAGATCGCTTCGATCGCCGGGTCGGCGAGGAGCGCGTCGTAGGACCCGTAGGCCCTCGGGATGCCGAGTGCCGCCGCAGCCTCCTGCGCCGCGGGGAGGCTGCGCGAGGCCAGCGCCGCGACCTGCAGCAGCGAGCTCTTGAGCATGCCGGGAATCGCGCGTTGAGTGCCGATCTTGGCGGTGGAGAGGATGCCCCAGCGAACCGGTGTCATGGCGCTTCCAGGTGAGTGGCGGTTGGAGCCAGTTTGCCACGTGAACAACGGCGCATCGCGGGGCCGCTGCGCCTCGCCAGCGCTCAATTTCCGCCCAATCGAGCCGTTAACCCGTCAACGAATACCGCGAGCAGGGACGAGCGTGGCGATCAAGGGGCAGCCGATCAGGTGGATTCGCGCCGGCGCGAGGGCATTCGCCACGCGCCTGGCACGGCGCCTTCTCGCCCACCCGCGTGAGCATCGGCTCGGTTACCGGCTGCTCGCTGCGATCGTGCTCGCCAGCACCTGCATCGCGCTCGTCGCGACCGGCCTGCAGCTGGTCGTCGACTACCAGCGCGAGGTGTCGACGATCGAAGACGAGCTCAATCAGGTCGAGCGCTCGCGTCTGGCGAGCCTCGCGAACAGCCTGTGGTCGTTCGATGACACGGGGCTGCGCTTGCAGCTCAACGGACTGCTGCAGTTGCCCGACGTGAAGTTCGCCGAGCTGAAGGCCGCCGGCGGCGAACGCTATGCGGTCGGCACGCGGCCCGGGCTCGATTCGGTGACGCGCGAGTTCGCGCTGCACCACGAGCAGGCCGGCGGCGCGCGGCTCGGCGTGCTGACGGTCAGCGCGACGCTCGATGGCGTCTACCAGCGGCTGCTGCGCAAGGCTGGCTTGATCCTCGCGATGACGACCGGCGGCACCTTCCTCGTCGCGCTGTTCATCTTCTCGCTGGTCGGCCGCTGGGTCACGCGCCACCTCGAGCACATGGCGCGCTACGCACGCAGCCTGAGCCTCGACCACATGGGCGACGCGCTGGTGCTGGCGCGCCAGCCGGGCGACCTGCCCGACGAGCTCGATCACGTCGCCACTGCGCTGAACGACATGCGGCGTGCGCTGGCCGATGAGCTCAAGCGCCGCGGCGTCGTCGATGCCGAGCGCGCGCGGCTGTTCGTCGCCTACGAGCGCAACCGCGGGCTGCTGCAGGCGATCATCGACAACTCGCTCGCGATGATCTCGGTCAAGGGCCTGGACGGGCGCTACCTGATGGTGAACCGGCGCTGCGCCGAGCTGCACGGCAAGCCGGTCGAAGCCTTCGTCGGCAAGACCGACTACGAGCTCTTCTCCGCCGAGCGCGCCGCGCCGCTGCGCCGCTTCGACCAGCGCGTGATCGCCGAGCGCACCGCGCTGCAGGAAGAGGAGACGATCCCGCTCGACGACGGACCGCACACGCTGCTGTCGGCGAAGGCGCCGCTGTTCAACGACAAGGGCGAGCTCTACGCGGTCTGCG
>VBCQ01000143.1 GCA_005882155.1 Betaproteobacteria bacterium | reverse complement strand
GCCATTTCGATCGCGGCGAAGGTCTCGGTCAGCGTTCCGATCTGGTTGATCTTGATGAGGATCGAATTCGCGATCCGCTTGTCGATGCCTTCCTTCAGGATCTTCGTATTGGTGACGAAAAGGTCGTCGCCGACCAGCTGAACCTTTTGCCCCAAGCGCTCGGTCAGATGCTTCCAACCGTCCCAGTCGCCCTCGTGCATGCCGTCTTCGATGCTGATGATCGGGTACTTGTCGGCCCAGGTCGCGAGGATGTCGGTCCACTCTGCTGCCGACAGCGTGAGGCCTTCGCCGCCGAGCACATACTTGCCGTCCTTGTAGAACTCGCTGGCGGCGCAATCGAGGCCGATCGCGATTTGCTCGCCCGCCGTGTAGCCGGCCTTGTCGATCGCTTGCAGGATCAGCTGAATCGCCGCTTCATGGCTCGCGACGCTCGGCGCAAAGCCGCCTTCATCGCCGACCGCGGTACTCATTCCTTTGTCGTTGATGATCTTCTTCAGCGCATGGAACACCTCGGCGCCATAGCGCACCGCTTCGCGAAAGCTCGGTGCGCCGACCGGGATGATCATCAGCTCCTGCAGGTCGAGGTTGTTGTTGGCGTGCGCGCCGCCGTTGATGACGTTCATCATCGGCACCGGCATCTGCATCGCGCCCGAGCCGCCGAAGTAGCGGTACAGCGGCAGGCCCGACTCTTCGGCCGCGGCGCGCGCCACCGCCATCGAGACGGCGAGCGTCGCGTTGGCGCCGAGCCGGCTCTTGTTCTCGGTGCCGTCGAGGTCGATCAGCGTGCGGTCGAGGAAGGCCTGCTCCGACGCGTCGAGGCCCAGCACCGCTTCGCTGATCTCGGTGTTGACATGCTCGACCGCCTTCAGCACGCCCTTGCCGAGGTAGCGCGCCTTGTCGCCGTCGCGCAGCTCGATCGCTTCGCGCGAGCCGGTCGATGCGCCGGACGGCACGGCCGCGCGCCCCATCGTGCCGGACTCGAGCAGCACGTCGCATTCGATGGTTGGGTTGCCGCGGCTGTCGAGGATCTCTCGGCCGACGATGTCAACGATGGCACTCATTCAGGTTTGCTCCAGGTTTCCGGAAGATGAATTGTTGTTCGGGAATGGTTACACGCCTTCGACAACGATCATGCGCATGATCGCGGCGCCTTCGCGTGCATCGCGCGCGCGTGCGTATTCGGGCGAGTCGTAGAAGGCCTGCGCCTTCTCGACAGAAGGAAACTTCAGCACCACGACGCGCTCGGGCTGCCAGTCACCCTCGAGTACTTTCGCGGCACCACCGCGCACGCAGACTTCGGCGCCATGCGCTTGCATCGCGAGCGACGAGAATTTCTTGTACTCCTCGTACTGCGTCGGGTCGGACACATGCACGTTGGCGATGATGTAGGCGCTGGTCATAAGCTTCAGCAGGAAAAATCGTTTTCGAGCAGCGGCTGCGACTTCACGACGCGGTCAAGCGACAGCAACTGCTCGAGCAGCGCCTTCATGTGCTTCAGCGGCACCGCGTTGGGTCCGTCGCTCAATGCGTTCTCCGGGTCAGGGTGAGTCTCCATGAACACTCCCGCGACACCGACCGCAATCGCCGCGCGTGCGAGCACCGGCACGTACTCGCGCTGGCCGCCCGAGCTCGTGCCCTGGCCACCCGGCAGCTGCACCGAATGCGTCGCGTCGTACACGACCGGCGCGCCGGTCTCGCGCATGATCGCGAGCGAGCGCATGTCGGAGACGAGGTTGTTGTAGCCGAAGCTCGCGCCGCGCTCGCAGGCCATGAAGTTGTCTTCGGGCAGACCCTTCTCGCGCGCCGCGACTCGTGCCTTCGCGATGACGTTCTTCATGTCGGCAGGCGCGAGGAATTGGCCCTTCTTGATGTTCACCGGCTTGCCGCTTTGCGCGACAGCACGAATGAAATCGGTTTGGCGACAAAGGAAGGCCGGCGTCTGCAGCACGTCGACGACCGCGGCCACCGCGGCGATCTCGTCTTCAGAGTGAACGTCGGTCAGCACCGGCACCTTCAATTCGCGCTTGACCTTGGCGAGAATCTCCAAGCCTTTCTCCATGCCAGGGCCGCGAAACGACACGCCGCTGGAGCGGTTCGCCTTGTCGTAACTGCTCTTGAAGATGAACGGGATGCCGAGGTCGGCGGTGATTTCCTTCAGCCGCCCGGCCACGTCCATCTGCAGTTGCTCGGACTCGACGACACAAGGGCCGGAGATGAGGAAGAAGGGCTGCTCGAGCCCTGCATCAAAACCACACAACTTCATGCTGCGACTTTCTCGGTGCGCGCTGCCTGATGCGCGAGCGCGGCCTGGATGTAGGAACGGAACAGCGGGTGGCCGCCCCACGGCGTCGACTTGAACTCGGGGTGGAACTGCACGCCCATGAACCACGGGTGCACGCTCTTCGGCAACTCGACGATCTCGGTCAGCTTCTCGCGCTGCGTCAGCGCCGAGATCACGAGGCCCGCGTCGGCCAGCCGGTCGAGGTAGTTGACGTTGGCTTCGTAGCGATGGCGGTGCCGCTCGGTGACGACGTTGCCGTAGATCTCGTGGGCCAGCGTGCCCGGCTTCACGTCGGAGCTCTGCGCGCCGAGCCGCATCGTGCCGCCGAGGTCGGACTGCGCTGTGCGCTTCTGGATCGAGCCGTCGGCGTCCTGCCATTCCTCGATCAGCGCGATCACCGGGTGCGGCGTCGACGGATCGAACTCGGTGCTGTTCGCGTCCGGCAGGCCGGCCTTGTGGCGCGCGAACTCGATCGTCGCGACCTGCATGCCCAGGCAAATGCCGAGGTAGGGGATGCGGTGCTCGCGTGCGTACTGCGCGGTGAGGATCTTGCCTTCGACACCGCGCTTGCCGAAGCCGCCGGGCACGAGGATCGCATCGAAGCGCTCGAGCTGATCGACGTTGTCAACGCTTAGCGTCTCCGAGTCGACGTATTCGATGTTCACCCGCGCATGGTTGTGGATGCCGGCGTGCCGCAGCGCTTCGTTGAGCGACTTGTACGAGTCCGACAGATCGGTGTACTTGCCGCACATGCCGATCGTCACCGCGCGCTGCGGGTGCTCGACCTCTTGCACCAGCTCGTCCCAGCGCTTCAGGTTGGCCGGCGGCGTGTTGATCCGCAGCTTGTCGCAGATGAGCCCGTCGAGCCCCTGCTCGTGCAGCATGCGCGGCACCTTGTAGATCGTGTCGGCGTCCCACACAGAGATCACGCCCCACTCGGGCACGTTGGTGAACAGCGATATCTTCTCGCGCTCCTCGTTCGGGATCGCGCGGTCGGCGCGGCACAGCAGCGCATCGGGCTGGATGCCGATCTCGCGCATCTTCTGCACCGTGTGCTGGGTCGGCTTGGTCTTGAGCTCGCCGGCCGCTGCGATCCACGGCACATAGGTCAGGTGGACGAAGGCGCAGCTGTTGGGGCCCATGCGCAGGCTCATCTGGCGGACAGCTTCGAGGAAGGGCAGCGACTCGATGTCGCCGACCGTGCCGCCGATCTCGACGATGGCCACATCAACCGCGTGCGGCGCACCGAAGCCGGCGCCGCGCTTGATGAATTCCTGGATCTCGTTGGTGACGTGCGGGATCACCTGGACCGTCTTGCCGAGGTAGTCGCCGCGGCGTTCGCGCTCGAGCACGCTCTTGTAGATCTGGCCGGTGGTGAAGTTGTTGGTCTTCTTCATCCGCGTCGTGATGAAGCGCTCGTAGTGACCGAGGTCGAGGTCGGTCTCGGCGCCGTCGTCGGTGACGAACACCTCGCCGTGCTGGAACGGCGACATCGTCCCCGGATCGACGTTCAGATACGGGTCGAGCTTGATGAGAGTGACTTTGAGGCCGCGCGATTCGAGGATCGCTGCAAGCGATGCAGCCGCGATGCCCTTGCCGAGTGAGGACACCACACCGCCGGTGACGAAGACGAACTTGGTCATTGCGTTCAGCACCGGGAAGTGCTGTGGTGGTAAAGCGCGATTATAGGTGCGTGTCCTGCGGACACACCCCGCTGAGCACCGCTCCCCCGCGCCCCCTCCGAGAGGGGGCTCCAGCATGATTCACGAGCCGGCCTGCGGCCGGCTGGGGCCAGCGCTCAGATGATTTTTTCGCTCGGGTGGGTGATCTTCTTCATCGGCTCGTAGCGCGCCGACGTGACGCACAGCGGGAACTGCGTCGCGCCGCCGGCCCATTGCGGGTCTTCGATCGACTCGAACACTTGGCGCAGGCGTTGGCCCCAGGTGCCGCGGATCATCTGGAAGTACGGGTTCTGCTCGTCGATGCAGACGATCTGCCCGCTGTGAAAACTGTTCGCTTCGTAGACCAGCAAGTCCAGCGGCAAGCCGACGGTGAGGTTCGACTTCAGCGTCGAGTCCATCGACACCAGCGCGCACTTTGCGGCTTCGTCGAGCGGTGTGGCCGGCGTGATCATGCGGTCGAGTACCGGCTTGCCGTACTTCGATTCGCCGATCTGGAAGTAGCAGGTCTCGCGCGTCGCCTCGATGAAGTTGCCGGCCGAGTAGACGAGGAACAAGCGCATCGCTTCGCCGGCGATCTGGCCGCCGAAGATCATCGACGCGTTGAACTCGACGCCCGAGGTTTTCAGCGAGGGGCCGTCCTGCTCGTAGACGCGGCGCATCGCGCTGCCGAGTACGCGCACCGCCTCGAACATGCTCTTGGCGTTCCAGATCGTCAGCGGCGGCTCGTCGCCGTTGTCGAGCTTCTCGACCTGCAGGATCTCGCGCACCGACTGGCTGATCGACAGGTTGCCCGCCGACAGCATCACCATGAAGCGCTCGCCGGTCTTCTCGTACACACCAGGCCGGCGTCGAGCTTGATGCCTACGCAATAGGTCATGACTTTCTTTCGGTGGTGGCTTTCAATCGGTACAGCGCGTCGAGTGCTTCCTTGGGCGAAAGCATATCGGGATTGATCGCCGCGAGCGCCGCCTCGACCGCCGACGGCTCGCGCTCCGGCAGCGGCGCGGGCGCAGCGAACAAATCGATCTGCGCGTCGGCGGCCTTTTGCTGCGTCTCGAGCGCTTCAAGAGTGGAGCGCGCCTGGCGCACCAGCGTGCTGGGCATGCCGGCAAGCCGCGCGACTTGTACGCCGTAGCTGCGGCTCGCCGGGCCGGGCTGGATGTCGTGCAGGAAGACGATGTCGTCGCCCGTCTCGGCGGCCGACACGTGGACGTTGAGCGCGCGATCGTGCTTCAGCGGGAAATGCGTCAGCTCGAAGTAGTGGGTCGCGAACAGCGTGAACGATCGGCTGCGATCGTGCAGATGGCTCGCAATCGCGCCGGCGAGTGCCAAGCCGTCGAAGGTCGAGGTGCCGCGGCCGATTTCGTCCATCAGCACGAGCGACTGCTCGGTCGCGCGATGCAGGATCGCCGCCGCTTCGGTCATCTCGACCATGAAAGTCGATTGCGCGTTGGCGAGGTCGTCGGCCGCGCCGATTCGCGTGTGGATCGCATCGATCGGCCCGAGCCGGCAGGCTTTCGCCGGAACGAACGAGCCCATCGCCGCGAGCAGCGCGATCAGCGCGACCTGGCGCATGAAGGTGCTCTTGCCGCCCATGTTCGGCCCGGTGATGACGAGCATCTTGCGCGTCGCGTCGAGCCGGCAATCGTTGGGCATGAAGTTGCCGGCACCGGTCTCCTGCAGGCGCGCCTCGACGACCGGATGACGGCCGGCTTCGATCGCAATGCACGGCTCGCGAACGAAGTCGGGCCGGCACCAGCCGAGTGTCGTCGCGCGTTCTGCCAATGCGACCAGCGCATCGAGACTCGCGAGCGCGCGCGCCAAATCCGACAGCGCCTCGAGATGGCTTTGCAGCTGATCGATCACCTGCTCGTAGAGCATCCGCTCGCGCGCGAGCGATCGCTCCTGCGCCGACAGCGCCTTGTCTTCGAAGGCCTTCAGTTCCGGCGTGATGAAGCGCTCGGCGTTCTTCAGCGTCTGGCGCCGCTGGTAGTCGAGCGGCACCTTGTCGACCTGGCCCTGCGTCACCTCGATGTAGAAGCCGTGCACCTTGTTGTATTGCACGCGCAGGTTCGCGATGCCGGTGCGCGCGCGCTCGCGCGATTCGAGGTCGAGCAGGAAGGCGTCGCAGTTCTGGCTGATCGCGCGCAGCTCGTCGAGCTGGGCATCGAAACCGCTCGCAATGACGCCGCCGTCGCGCAGCAGCACGGCAGGCTCGTCAGCGATCGCGGCGCTGAGCAAGGCATCGATCTCAGTCGTCGGATTCAGCGCCTCGGCCAGCATGTCGAGCAGCAGGGCGCTCGGCGTGGGCACCAGCGAACGCAGCGCAGGCAAGCTTTGCAGTGTCGCGCGCAGGCCGGTCAGCTCGCGCGGACGCACTTGGCGCATTGCGATTCGTGCGGTGATGCGCTCGACGTCGCTCACGCCGCGCAGCGCGTCGCGCAGTGCGTCGACGCCGTGCTCCATCAGCATCTGGATCGCATCGTGGCGCTGGTTGGCGACCGTGCGCTCGCGCAGCGGACGGGTCAGCCACAGGCGCAGCGCGCGGCTGCCCATGCCGGTGCGACAGGTGTCGAGCAGCGAGAACAAAGTCGGCGAATCCTCGCCGCGCAGCGTTTGCGTGAGCTCGAGGTTGCGATGGGTGATCGGCGGCAGATCGAGCAAGTCGCTCGCGCGCTCGACCTGCAGGCTGCGCACATGCGACAACGCCTGGCCTTGCGTGTGCTCCGCGTAGCTCAGCAACGCGGCCGCAGCGGCGTGAGCCAGCGACAAATCCTGCGCATCGAAGCCGGCGAGGCTCGCCACGCGCAATTGCTCACGCAGCTTGCGCTGGCCGAGCGCCGTATCGAACTGCCAGGCGGGCCGATGCGTGATCGCGATGCGCGATTGCGCGAGGGCGGCCGGCACGTGGTCGCGATCGACCAGCGCCTCGGCTGCATTCAAGCGCGCCAGCCAGCCGGCGAGCTCGCGCTCGTCGCATTCGCTGACGCCGAGCTGCCCGTTGCTCAAGCCCAGCCACGCGAGTCCGTAGCGCGTGGCACCGCGCTGCGTTCGCGACGCCAGCGCGAGCAGCAGCGCATCGCTCTTGTCGGCGAGCAACTCGGTGTCGATGATCGTGCCCGGCGTGACGACGCGAACGACCTTGCGCTCGACCGGACCTTTGGCGGCGGCGACATCGCCGACCTGCTCGCAGATCGCGACCGCCTCGCCGAGCTTGATCAGCTTTGCGAGGTAGGCCTCGAGCGAATGCACCGGCACGCCGGCCATCACGACCGGCTCCCCGGCACTCTGGCCGCGCGAGGTCAGCGTGATGTCGAGCAGCCGGTTCGCGCGCCGCGCGTCGTCGAAGAACAGCTCGTAGAAGTCGCCCATCCGGTAGAGCACGAGCGTGTCCGGATGCTCCGCCTTGATGCGAAGGTACTGCTGCATCATCGGGGTGTGGGCGGAAATCGCGGCGCCGCTGTGCTCTTGATCTGCCACGCTTGAAGGACCTTCGGTGATTGGCGCTGCATCTCGACCGATGCACTCCGGCGCGCACCTTACCATCGGCGACGCAAGGCTCAACCGCCGATGTGTGGAACTCCACAACTTTTCCGCGGCGCGCTCGCCGACCAGAATTCGGGTCCCGAGACTTCCCACGCGGAGATGGCCATGCAAATCACCGGCATGCTTCATGGCGCCCGACTGCTGCAATTCGTCGGATTCCCCGCGACCGAAGTGCTGGGCCCCGCGGCGAGCGAGGACGAGATCAAGTCGCTGATCGACCGCCACGGCCAGATCTTCATCAAGCCGGTATTCAAGGGCGGCATCGGCAAGAAGGGCAAGGCCGGCCTGCTCGGCCGCGCGCGCGACCTGAAGACTGCGCTCGCCGAAAAGGAGCGGCTGTACTTCGTCGAGCACACGGTCGGCCACCTGCGCGCCAAGGCCAACGGCGTGACCTTCGAGGCCGGCGTGCCGGCGCAGCACGAGGTCTACTTCTCGATCACCGATTCGACGCGCTTTCGCGCCCCGACGATGACGCTGACCCACATGGGCGGCATGGAAATCGAAGAGGTCGACAAGCGCCACGTCGCGATGGTGCCGTTCGATCCGTTGACCGGATTGAAAGCCTTCGTCGTTGCCAACGCGCTGTCGGAGATCGGCGCGCCGAAGGAAATCATTTCGCCGCTGGTGCAGCAGTTGCCCAAGCTGTGGGAGCTGTTCCACGACTTCGGCATGACGACGCTGGAGCTGAACCCGATCCGCCTGCGCGAAGACAGCAAGGGCCGCTTGACGCCGGTGGCCTGCGACTTCAAGTGCGGCTTCGACCGCGACGACCCGCGCTGGGTGCGCCTGGGCTTGCCGGCCCACTTGTTCGCTGCCGACTACTCCGACTTCGAGCAGGAGATCAACCAGCTGCGAACCCACCAGGGGCAGAGCGACGTCTACGTCATCAACGACCAGGGCACGATCCTCGCGCCGACCTTCGGCGGCGGCGCCAACTCGCTGGTGACCGAGATGCTCGGCGACGCCGCGATCATCTCGTCGGACTTCGGCGGCAACCCGCCGTACGAGAAGATGAAGGAGGTCGCGCGAATCTGCTTCAGGCACTGGCTGAAGCAATCGAACGTGCTGTTCATCATCGGCGGCAAGTCGAACAACACCGACATCTACGAGACGCTGCGCGCGATGGCCGATGCGCTGCGCGAGCACTTCAGCGCGCACGGGCCCACACCGCTGTACGTCGTGCTCGGCCGCGGCGGGCCGAACCTGGTTCGCGGCATGGCGGCGCTGCGCGATGCCTGCGATCAGATCGGCTTGCCGTATCGATTGTTCGGCTTCGATTCCGACATCAGCCAGGTCATCGATTTCGCCAAGCAGGCCGACGCGTGGATGCGCGACGGTGGGCGCGCGCAAGTCGCGGCGCGCCTCGGGCTCGCGCCAGCCGCCGGCGTCTGAAGGAGAGCCTCATGTACAAGCAAGGCATCAACGACTTCAAGTACTTCGTCGGCATCAGCTCGCTGGCGCAGATCGCCACCCGCGACGACCGCGTCTGCGTGCTCAACATCCTCGGCGGCGAGTCGAGCGACGTGACGCCGGTGAGCCACGCCTACTCGGGCGGCAACGTCGTCTTCGGCACCGCGCCCGGCAAGGGCGGCCAGACGCTCGCGACGCCGCACGGCGACATCCCCGTCTACAACAACGTTCGCGAAGGGATGCAGGCCGGGCACCGCTTCAATTGCGGCGTCGTCTACCTGCCGCCGTCGGCCGCGCGCGATGGCGTGGCCGAGCTGATCCGCGTCAACTCCGAGCTGAAGAAGATTTTCATCATCACCGAGAAAATCGCGGTGCACGATGCGCGCGAGATCCGCGCGATGGGCCAGCAGGCGGGCGTCGACATCTTCGGCGCCAACAGCCTGGGCGTGGTCGATGCGTGGCAGCGCGTTCGCATCGGCGGCGCGCTCGGCGGCGACAACCCGGCCGACACGCTGCGCCAAGGATCGATCGCGATCCTGTCGAATTCCGGCGGCTTCAGCACGACGATCGCGCAGTACCTGCGAATGAGCGGCTGGGGCACGTCGACGGTGATCTCCAGCGGCAAAGACGTCTACATCCACTACGCCGCGCCCGAGTTCGCGTTCGCGCTCGCCAACGACGCACGCAGCAAGGCGGCGGTGCTGTATTGCGAGCCCGGCGGCTATTACGAGCTCGACGCGCACTTCACCAAGCCGGTCGTCGCCTGCGTCGTCGGCCGCTGGAAGAGCAAGCTGACGCGACCGGTCGGCCATGCCGGTGCAATGACCGGCGGCCACGACGATGCGAACGCGAAGGAACGCTGGTTCATGGACAAGCTCGGCGTCGACGGCTTCTTCACGCCCGACGATCCGAAGTTCTCGCGGCGCGGCGCGGTGGTGACCAACATCGCGCACATCCCGGCCGCGCTCAGCGCGGTGATGCGCGCCAACGCGACGCTGCCCGACTTCGCGCCGGAGGGCGACCTCGCATTGAAGCCGTGGTTCGGCGCCGACCAGGGCCTCGATCTGCCGAGCGCGCTCGCGCTGCCGGTGGTTGATGCGATGGCGCCGTATGCCGAGCAGATCGCGCAAGTGAACCGACAGATCGGCAGCATCGCGCCGCGCCAGTCGATGAAGGACGCGTCGGGAGCGTCGCAGATGGACGCGCAGACACAAGTCAGCAGCCTGCATGGCGTGTCGATGCTGCAGGCCGCGACGCAGCCGCTCGAATCGCTGGTGCATCTGTC
>VBCQ01000142.1 GCA_005882155.1 Betaproteobacteria bacterium | reverse complement strand
CTCTTCAGCAAGATCTCCCCGTTGACGCCGTTGGCATCGTCCTTCACGCGGGCGCGGACATCGGCGAGGTCGACGCTGCTGATGTCGAAGCGCAGTGGCCGCCGTGTCGCCGGCTCGGTCGGCGCCGCCGGATGAAGCAGATCGTCGACATTGCTGCGCCCCTTCGCGTCGCGGAAGTAAGCGACGCGCACGCCCTTCGCCTGCACGCGCCCGACCACCAGCTCGCCGCGCAGCAGCGGCAGCAGATCGACTGCCAGGCCGGCGTCGTCGAGCGCGGCGAATTCATCCGGCTTGCCGACTTCGCTGACGCGCAACTGCGACAGCCTGACCGCGAGTCGCGGGAACACCGACAGCTCGATCGGGCCGTCGATCGTCAGCGTGCGATTGCGATGCGTCTTGACCCAGTCGATCGCCACGCCCTTGTAGCGGTTGGCGTCGAAGGTCGTCACCAGCCAGAGGGCGGCGGCGACGAGCACGATCAGCAAAGCCGCGACACCCCACAGCACGCGGCGCAACCACAACGGCATCTCGAATCTCCTTGAAGGGCGAAATTGTGCCTTCGCTGCTGGCCTCTGGGTGATGAGTGCTTGCCTACAATGAAACCAGATGACTGAAACCAAATGACACTGCCTGCTTTCGACGTGCTCGTTCGCGGCTCCGGCATCGTCGGGCAGAGCCTCGCGCTCTCCCTGTCGCGGCTCGGCCTGCAGGTCGCGCTGCGGCCCGACCCGCAGCGCGCAGACGCCTCGCCCGGCGACGGCCGGGCGCCCGCGAATCGTGACGTGCGCGCCTACGCGCTCAACGCTGCGTCGGTCGCGCTGCTGCGCGGCCTCAAGGTGTGGGACGCGTTGCCTGCGCACGCCGCGACGCCGGTGCACGACATGCACATCGAGGGCGACGCGCCCGGTGCGGCGCTCGATTTCTCGGCCTGGCAGCAGCGCGTCGGCGAGCTCGCGTGGATCGTCGACGCCGCCGTGCTCGAGCGCGAGCTCGCGTCGGCGCTCAAGTTCGCGCCGCATGTCAGCGTGACGACGAGCGAGGTCAGCGCGCCGCTCGTCGCGTTGTGCGAAGGCAAGGCGTCGGCGAGCCGCGATGCGCTTGGCGTCAGCTTCGAGCGCAACGACTACGGCCATCGCGCGATCGCGGCGCGGCTGACGACGACCCGAGCCCATCAGAACATTGCCCGCCAATGGTTTCGCTCGCCCGATGTGCTCGCGCTGTTGCCGTTCGATACGCCGCAAGCCGGCGCGTCGTATGCGCTCGTCTGGTCGATGCCCAACGATCGCGCCGATGGGCTGCAAGCGATGGCCGACGCCGCGTTCGAGCAGGCGCTGATGCAGGCCACGGCCGGCGCGGCCGGCGAGCTGCGGCTGGCGTCTACACGCGTCACTTGGCCGCTGATGCGCGCGCAGGCGAGCGCCTGGTGCGGCCCCGGCTGGGTGCTGCTCGGCGACGCCGCGCATGTCGTGCACCCGCTCGCCGGCCAGGGCTTGAACCTCGGCTTGGCCGACGTGACGGCGCTCGCCAAAGTGATTGCCGAGCGCGAGCCGTGGCGCGAGCTCGGCGACGAGAAGCTGCTGCGCCGCTACGCTCGCGAGCGCCTCGCGCCGACCTGGGCGATGGGCCAGCTGACCGAAGGCCTGCTGCAACTTTTCGCACACGATCTGCCGCTGGTGCGGGAACTTCGCAACCGCGGCCTGACTCTGGTGAACCATCTGACCCCGGTCAAGCGCTGGCTCACCGATCG
Organism: Betaproteobacteria bacterium; assembly: GCA_005882155.1. Lineage (GTDB taxonomy): Bacteria > Pseudomonadota > Gammaproteobacteria > Burkholderiales > Burkholderiaceae_C > Albitalea. Next base: position 1,755 of record VBCQ01000142.1, on the reverse strand, counting down.
AGCGCTCGATTCCTGAAAGGCCGCCATGGCAACCCCGAAGTCCGTTCTCTGCCGCCTGGCGTTCGCGCTCGGCATGGCCGCGCTGGTCTCGATCGCGTCGGCCGACGAAGCGGCGATCCGCAAGAACATCGCCGAGCGCCTGCCAGACTTCCCGAAAATCGACGAGGTCAGCAAGACGCAGATGCCGGGGCTGTACGAGCTGCGGGTGGGCACCGACCTGTACTACACCGACGAGCTCGGTGACCACCTGATCGAAGGCCAGCTGATCGACACCCGAAATCGTCTCAACCTGACCGAAGCGCGAATCTCCAAGCTCACCGCGATCGACTTCGCGAGCCTGCCGCTGAAGGACGCGATCGTCTGGAAGACCGGCACCGGAGCGCGCAAGATTGCCGTCTTCGCCGATCCGAATTGCGGCTACTGCAAGAAGTTCGAGCGCGAGCTGCAGCAGGTCAAGGACGTGACGGTCTACACCTTCCTCTACCCGATCCTCGGTGGCGACTCGCCGGCCAAATCGCGCGACATCTGGTGCGCGAAGGACAGCACCAAGGCCTGGCGCGACTGGATGCTCGACGGCGCGACGCCGGCGAAATCGCTCGGGCAATGCGACACCGCGGCGCTGCTGCGCAACGTCAACCTCGGCCGCAAGCACAAGGTGAACGGCACGCCGGCGCTGGTGTTCGAAGACGGCCGGCGAATTCCCGGCGCGATGAGCATCGAGCAGATCGAGAAGCAGCTGGTGGCCAGCCGCGGCAAGGCCGGGTAAGCCGTACACGGCTCGCCTTCGCGGGGATGACGGCCTCGCGGCGCTGACCGCTGCGCCGCGGTGCGGCGACAATCGCGAGGCTTTCGCTCCTCGTGAACCTTGATGATTGCCTATCGCATCGCCATCGCCGACGCCCACGCTCATCTGTTTCGCGTCACCCTCGACATTCCCAATCCCGCTGCACAACAGCGCTTGAGCCTGCCGGTGTGGATTCCCGGCAGCTACCTGGTGCGCGAGTTCGGCCGCCACCTGTCGGCGCTGGTCGCGCACCAAGGCGCGCGCGCGGTGCCGCTGACGCAGCTCGACAAGACGAGCTGGCAAGCCGATTGCAGCGGGCGCGGCGCGTTGACGCTGAGCTACCTCGTCTATGCCTTCGATGCATCGGTGCGAACGGCGTTTCTCGACGCGAGCCGCGGCTTCTTCAACGGCACCAGCCTGTGCCTGCGGGTCGAAGGACGCGAGGCCGAGCCGCATCGCATGGAGCTGCGCGAGCTGCCGCGCGGCTGGCAGGTCGCCACCGCGATGCCCGCGGTGAAAGTCAACGCAGCGGGTCATGGCGTCTACGAGGCGAGCGACTACGACGAGTTCGTCGACCATCCGGTCGAGCTCGGCGCGATGTGGCGCGGTGCTTTCAAGTCGCGCGGCGTGCCGCACGAGTTCGTCGTCGCCGGCGCGCTGCCCGATTTCGACTGCGACCGGCTGCTCGCCGATGCGCAGCGCATTTGCGACGCCGAGATCGCGTTCTGGCACGGCAACAAGACGCCGCCGTTCGATCGCTATGTGTTCATGCTGAACGCGGTCGACGACGGCTACGGCGGGCTCGAGCATCGCGCCAGCACGGCGCTGATCGCAGCGCGGCGCGACTTGCCGCAGCGCGGCAAGAGCGAGACGAGCGACGCCTACGTCACGCTGCTGGGCCTGCTCAGCCACGAATACTTTCACACCTGGAACGTCAAGCGCCTGAAGCCGCGCGAGTTCGCGCGCTACGA
>VBCQ01000141.1 GCA_005882155.1 Betaproteobacteria bacterium | reverse complement strand
GGCGCTGATCGTGATGAACAAGCCGGCGGGCGTCGAGTGCTCGCAAAAGCCCAGGCATCACGCGAGCGTCTACAGCCTCTTGCCCGCGCCGCTGCGCCGCCGCGATGTGCAAAGTGTCGGGCGGCTCGACGAAGACACGACCGGCTTGCTGCTGTTCACCGACGACGGCTCGCTGATCCACCGGCTCACGTCGCCGAAGCGCCATGTGCGCAAGGTCTACGAGGTCGGCTGCAAGCACCCGGTGACGGCCGAGCAGATCGAGCGGCTGCTCGCCGGCGTGAAGCTCGTCGACGACCCAGCCACCGTGCGCGCGGCCGCGGCGGAGCCGACCGGCGAGCGCGCCGATGGTTTGCACGGACTGCGGCTCACGCTCACCGACGGCAAGTACCACCAGGTCAAGCGCATGCTGGCCGCGGTGAGCAACCGCGTCGAAGCCTTGCATCGCAGCGCCTTCGGCAAGCTGACACTGCCCAGCGATCTGGCGCCCGGGCAATGGCGCTGGCTCTCCGACGCTGCTGAAATTCTCGAGCAAGCGTGAGCTTCGCCACGGCGTAGCGCGCGGCGCGTGCGCGACGCGGCGCGCTCGGTGTTACCTTCGGTTGCACGAAGGAGCAGTACGTGATCGACCCGCCGAACTCTGCATTCCCTGCAGGCAGCAGGAGCGACCGCGCCGATCCGTTCGCCGATGCGGCGTCGCCGCAGCGCGCCGAGGTCGACCGCCAAGTCGACAACGAGCGCGTCGCCACCGTCTACGCGCTGACCACGAGTCCGGTGCTCGCCGGCATGGCCTTCTCGGTCCTCGTCGCGGTGATCCTCTGGCCGTTTCGGCCGGCCGCGCTGGTCGCCGGCTGGCTGCTCGTGAAGATCGTGCTCGGCAGCGTTCGCTTGCGCGACGTACAGCGATTCACGCGTTCGCCGACGCGCAACGAGCACATCGCGTACTGGCGGCGTCGATCGATCGCGCTGCTCGCAATCGGCGGCGCGAGCTGGGGCGCGATGGGGCTGATGTTCATGCCCGAGGGTCTGCCGGGAATTCATGCGGTGATGCTCGCGTCGCTCGTGGGCATCGCCGGCGTCGGCGTGTTCAGCTACATCAGCCTGGCGCGCGGCTGCGTGCTGTTCGTCGTCTCGGTGCTGCTGCCGTCGGTCGCGTTCCAGGCGCTGCGCGGCAATTCCGAAGGCTGGTTCGCGTCGCTCGGGCTCGTGATCTATCTCGGCTTGATGTGCCTCGAAGCGCGGCGCGGCGAAGCGCGGGTGATCGAGATGCTGCGATTGCGCTTCGAGCACGCATGGATCGCCGACCAGCGCCAGCGCGCGATGCGCCTCGCCGAGCATTCGAATGCGGCCAAGAGCCGCTTCCTCGCGACCGTGAGCCACGAGATGCGCACGCCGCTGAACGGCATCATGGGCATGGCGCAACTGCTGCAGCGCTCGAGCGTCACTGCGCAACAGATGTCGCAGCTCGACGTGATCTGCAGCTCGTCGCGCCATCTGCAGTCGGTGATCGGTGACCTGCTCGACCTGTCGCGAATCGAGTTCGGCAAGCTCGCGATCGAGGAGCGTGCGCTGCCGCTGGCGAGCACGGTGCGCGAGGTCAGCGACCTGCTGCAGCCGATCGCGCACGACAAGGGTCTGCGCTTTCGCGTCGAGTTCGCGCCCGGCTTGCCGCCCTGGGTCGCGGGCGACGCGTCGCGCATCAAGCAGGTGCTGCACAACCTGATCGGCAACGCGATCAAGTTCACGTTGCAAGGGGAGGTCAGCCTGCAGGTCGCGCCCTGCGCGGCCGGCCTCAGCTTCGCGGTGCACGACAGCGGCGAAGGCATCGCCCCCGAAATGCGCGAGCGAATCTTCGACGCGTTCGAGCAAGGCCCATCCGCCCCGTTGCAGGCGCGCGCCGGCACCGGCCTCGGCCTCACCATCTCGCGCCAGATCGCGCGCGCAATGGGCGGCGACGTCGTTTGCCGATCGAGCGCGGGCCCCGGCGCGACCTTCGAGTTCACCCTGCCGCTGCGCGTCGCCACGCCGCCGCCCGAGCAGCCCGCCGAGACAGCGCCGTCGAATCCGCTGATGCTGTCGGGCCGCGTGCTGGTGGTCGACGACAACCCGGTCAACGCGGTCGTCGCGTCGGCGATGCTCGAATGCATGGGCGTTCGCGTCGACGTCGCCGACGACGGCGCGCAGGCGCTCGAGCTGATGGCCGCGCGCAGCTACCACCTCGTGCTGATGGACTGCCAGCTGCCGATCATCGATGGCTGGGAAGCAACGCGACGCTGGCGTGCTTACGAGCCTGCGGGACAGCATCTGCCGATCGTTGCGCTGACCGCGAACGCGGTGCTCGGCGACCGCGAGCGCTGCCTGGACTCCGGCATGGACGACTATCTTGCGAAGCCGTTCGAGATGGACGACTTGTCCGCGATCGTTCGCCGCCACCTGCGCCAGCCCTTGCTGACCGGCACCGGCTGACTGGGTTCTAATCGCGCGATGCAGGTCTTCCGCGGCTTTCATCATCCCGGCATCGCGAGCGCGTGCGCACTGACGATCGGCAACTTCGACGGCGTTCATCGCGGCCACCAGGCGATGCTCGCGTTGCTGCGCAACGAGGCCCAGCATCGCGGCCTGCCGTCGTGCGTGATGAGCTTCGAGCCGCATCCGCGCGACCACTTCGCCAGGCTCGCCGGCAAGCCCGAGTCCGCGCCGGCACGTATCGCGACCTTGCGCGACAAGCTGAGCGAACTCGAGCGCTGCGGCGTCGATCAGGTTGTCGTGCTGCGCTTCGACCGCGCGTTCGCGTCCCTGTCACCGGCCGCGTTCATCGACCAGGTGCTGGTGCACGGTGTCGGAGCGCGCTACGTGCTCGTCGGCGACGACTTTCGCTTCGGCGCCAAGCGCGCTGGCGACTACGCGATGCTCGACGCCGCCGGCCAAGCCGCCGGCTTCGACGTCGCGCGAATGATGAGCTACGAAGTGCACGGCGTTCGGGTGTCGAGCTCTGCGGTGCGCGAGGCCTTGGCAAGCGGCGACATGGCGCATGTCGCCGAGTTGCTCGGCCGGCCGTACAGCATCAGCGGGCACGTCATTCACGGCCGCAAGCTCGGGCGCGAGCTCGGTTTTCGAACGCTGAATCTGCGCTTCGGGCACCCCAAGCCGGCAGCGATGGGCATCTTCGTCGTCCAGCTCCATGGCCTCGTGCCGCAGCGCGCGTTGGCCGGCGTCGCGAGCCTCGGCGTGCGGCCGAGCGTCGAGGATGCAGGCCGCGTGCTGCTTGAAGTGCACTGCCTCGAATGGCCTGAGCCGCTCGGCGTCGATACCGGCTATGGCCGCTGCGTGCGTGTCGAGCTGCTGCACAAGCTGCACGACGAATTGCGCTACGAGTCGATGGCCGCATTGCGCAAAGGCATTGCGCGAGACGAGGCCGATGCGCGGGCTTGGTTCAGCTCGTATTCCCGTCTCCCTCTGGGAGAGGGAAATACAACTCAAAATCTCCAACCGATCGCGCCGTTGAGCGACCACTGACGCGTCGATTGCGTCAGCGGGCTCGACGCCGCAGGACCGAGCACGCGGCCGATCGAGCCGCCCCACGATGCGCTCCAGCGCGGGTCGATTTCCATACGCCAGCTGGTACCGACCGATGCATCCTTCAGCCCGGCGCCCGGCGTGTAGACCGGGTAGCCGCTCGCGATCGACTCCGACGGCGTGACGCCGTAGTAGCTGCGCATGTAGCGGCCGTCGGCGGCGCTCAGGCCGACGCCGACGTTCCACGTCACGCGCTCGCTCCAGCGCCGGTCGTGGCCGATGCCGAAGTCGAGCACTTGGCCGCCACCGCGGCCGAGCAGGTCGATGGTCCAGCCGCTCGCGACTTTCCAGCCATGGCCGAGCTGCCAGGTCGCTGACGCGCGGGCGCGAATCGTCTGCCGCACGTTCTCGATGCCGGCGAGCGCCGCGCTGTCGGCCGAACGCCGTCCACGGTCAAATCGCAGCGCGATGTTGAAGCGCAAGCTTTCGCGCTGAACGAGGTCGAGGCCGAGGCCGCGGAACACGTCGTCGCTGCGGCGCGTGACGAAGCTGCTCGCATTGCTGACGCTCAAGCGGCCATAGCGCAGGTAGAAACCCGGCACGACCGAGAGAGTGCGCCGCGATCCGCCGGAATACTCGGGCGACAGCGACGTCACGGGACCAATCGCGCCTTCCCATTTCGTCGCGGCAGGTGCCGATGCTGCAGCCGCCGCAGCTTCCGGCTTCGGCGCAACTTCAGCAGGAGGCGGCGACTCGTCCGCTGCATGAGCCACGCAGGCCCACAGCAGCAGGATCGGCAATGCGCGCGAGCATCGCGACATCATTCGATGAGCCCGTAGAATCGAGTCATGCCATTGTGCACCGAGCGACTCACGCTGCCCCGCTGGCACACCGCCACGCGTCGACAGGCCACGCGCGATCGAATTTGATTGGTCGTCATCCCCGCGTACGCGGGGACATTGGCCGCAGCCCGCGCCCTACCCGAATTGCACACTGGGTCCCCGCCTTCGCGGGGATGACACTCGATCATGACCGACAAGACCGCCAAGACCGACTACCGCGCCACGCTGAACCTGCCCGACACGCCGTTCCCGATGCGCGGCGATCTGCCCAAGCGCGAGCCGGGGTGGGTCAAGGAATGGGACGAGCAAGGCGTCTACAAGCAGCTGCGCGACGCGCGCTGGAACCGCCCGAAGTTCGTGTTGCACGACGGCCCGCCGTATGCCAACGGGCAGATCCACATGGGGCACGCGGTCAACAAGATCCTGAAGGACATGATCGTCAAGGCGCGCCAGCTCGAAGGCCTCGATGCGCTGTACGTTCCTGGCTGGGACTGCCATGGACTGCCGATCGAGAACCAGATCGAGAAGACCTACGGCCGCCACCTGCCGCGCGACGAGGTGCAGGCCAAGAGCCGCGCCTATGCGGGCGAGCAGATCGCGCAGCAGATGGTCGACTTCAAGCGCCTGGGTGTGCTCGGCGACTGGGACCGGCCGTATCGCACGATGGACTTCGGCAACGAGGCCGGCGAGATCCGCGCCTTCAAGCGCGTGATGGAGCGCGGCTTCGTCTACCGCGGACTGAAGCCCGTCTACTGGTGCTTCGACTGTGCCTCATCGCTCGCCGAATTCGAGATCGAATACGCCGACAAGACATCGCCGACCGTCGACGTGGCGTTCTTGTGTGCCGAGCCCGACAAGCTCGCCGCCGCCTTCCATCTGCCGCGACTCGACAAGGATGCGTTCGCTGTCATCTGGACGACGACGCCGTGGACCCTGCCGGCCAACCAGGCGCTGAACTTGAACCCCGCTCTCGTCTATGCGCTCGTCGACACCGAGCGCGGCCTGCTGCTGCTCGCCGAGGCGCTGGTCGAGAAGTGCCTCGCGCGCTACGGGCTCGCCGGACGCGTCGTCGCGACCACCCATGGCGGGCACCTCGACGGCATCGGCTTCCACCATCCGCTGGCGAAGGCGCATCCGGGCTATGACCGCATCTCGCCGGTGTATCTCGCCGACTACGCCACGGCCGAGGATGGCACCGGCATCGTCCACTCGTCGCCTGCCTACGGCGTCGACGACTTCAACTCGTGCATGCACCACGGCATGAAGCACGACCAGATCATCAACCCGGTGCAGCCCAACGGCGTCTACGACAGCGCGCTGCCGCTGTTCGGCGGGCAGAACATCTGGAAAGCGAACGCGGCGATCATCGATGCGCTGCGCGATGCGCATCGGTTGCTTGCGACCGACAAGCTGCTGCACAGCTACCCGCATTGCTGGCGCCACAAGTCGCCGGTGATCTATCGCGCCGCGGCGCAGTGGTTCGTTCGCATGGACGAAGGCGACGGCGTGTTCACCGTCGACAAGGCGCCCAAGACGCTGCGTCAAACCGCGCTCGAAGCCATCGAGCAAACGCGCTTCTTCCCCGAGAACGGCAAGACGCGACTGCGCGACATGATCGCCGGGCGGCCCGACTGGTGCATCAGCCGGCAGCGCAACTGGGGCGTTCCGCTGCCGCTGTTCCTGCACAAGGACACCGACGAGCTGCATCCCGACACCTTGCAGTTGATCGATCGTGCGGCGGCGCTCGTCGAGCACGGCGGCATCGAGGCCTTCGCCAAGCTCGACGCCGCTGAATGGCTCGGGGCGAGCGGCGAGCATTCGGCCGAGCACTACCGCAAGAGCAACGACATCCTCGATGTCTGGTTCGACTCGGGCTCGACGTTTTTTCACGTGCTGCGCGGCTCGCATCCGGGCGGCAGCCACGAGAGCGGGCCCGAGGCCGACCTCTACCTCGAAGGCCACGACCAGCACCGCGGCTGGTTCCATTCGTCGCTGCTGATTGCCTGTGCGATCGAAGGCCGCGCGCCGTACCGGCATCTGCTGACGCATGGCTTCACCGTCGATGCGCAGGGCCGCAAGATGAGCAAGTCGGCCGGCAACGGCGTCGACCCGCAAGAGACGAGCAAGAAGCTCGGCGCTGAGATCATCCGCCTGTGGGTCGCGGCGAGCGATTACTCGGGCGACATCGCCGGCGACGACAAGATCCTCGCGCGTGTCGTCGATGCGTATCGGCGCATCCGCAACACGCTGCGCTTCATGCTCGCCAACACGAGCGACTTCGATCCTGCGAAGGACGCGGTCTCGTTGAGCGAGATGCTCGAGATCGACCGCTATGCGCTCGCCCGTGCGGCGCAGTTCCAGGCTGACGTGCTCGCGCACTACGCCGTCTACGAGTTTCACCCGGTGGTGGCGAAGCTGCAGGTCTATTGCAGCGAGGACCTCGGCGCGTTCTACCTCGACATCTTGAAGGATCGCCTCTACACGACGGCGGCGAAGTCGCTTGCGCGGCGCTCGGCGCAGACCGCGCTGTGGCACATCACGCATGCGATGCTGCGCTGGATGGCGCCGTTCCTGAGCTTCACCGCCGAAGAGGCGTGGAAGGTGCTCGCGCCGGGCCGATCGGTGTCGATCTTCACCGAGACCTACAGCGAGGTCGGTCGGTGGGAAGACGCAGCCTTGCTCGCGAAATGGAGCCGCATCCGCGAGATCCGCGACACGGTGAACAAAGACATCGAGGCAGTGCGCAGCGCCGGCGGCGTCGGCTCGTCGCTGCAGGCCGAGATCACGATCAGCGCGAACGCCGACGACCACGCGCTGCTCGCGACGCTCGGCGACGACCTGCGCTTCGTGACGATCACGTCGAAAGCGGCGCTGGCCCACGACGAAAGCTTGAAGGTCGACGTGCTGCCGTCGGTTGCACGCAAGTGCGAGCGCTGCTGGCACTACCGCGACGACGTCGGCCACGACGCTGCGCACCCGACGATCTGCGGCCGCTGCACGAGCAATTTGTTCGGCGCGGGTGAAGCGCGCAGGGTGGCCTGATGGCAGCGAATCGCTCGTCCGGCTCCAGCCTCTTCCCTTGGCTCGGCATCGCGCTGATCGTCATCGTCGCCGACCAGTTCACCAAGACGCTGATCCTCGGTGACTTTCGGCTTTACGACAGCCGCGTCGTCACGCCGTTTCTCAACGTCGTCCGCGCACACAATACCGGCGCGGCGTTTTCGTTTCTCGATGGCGCGTCGGGCTGGCAGCGTTGGCTGTTCGTCGGGCTTGGATTAGTGGCCACCGGCTTCATCGTGTGGATGCTCAAGCGGCACGGCGAGCAGCGGCTGTTCGGCTGGGCGCTCGCATTGATTCTCGGCGGCGCGTTGGGCAATGTGATCGATCGCTTACTGCACGGCTACGTCGTGGACTTCATTCAGGTGCATTACCGCGACTGGTTCTTCCCATCGTTCAACGTCGCCGACAGCGCGATCAGCATCGGTGCGGTGCTGCTGATCCTCGATGAGCTGCTGCGCGTGAAGCGCTCGGGCTGACCCAACGCGTCGATCGCGCGGCGCAAAACGTCGAAGCAGTTACCGTGCGCTAGACAGCGCGCGGTCGTGACTTCTTCACAGCCGCGCCGAAGGCCCGACTGGCAGAGTGAGTGCACCTCATAACTGCCATGCAGGCCATCATGAAATTCCACCGCGCAACGCTTGCTTTTGCTTTTACGGCGCTGACCGGTTTGTGCCTCGCCAGCACCCATGCGGCCCCGACAGCGGCGATCCAGAAAGTCTTACATCTACGCGTCGTATCCCGATCGCATCTACAAGGGCAAGCTGCCGCCGCTGGTGCACGCCATCGTCGTCGCCGAAGTCGTAGTCGACGGCGCCGGCGGCGTGAAGCACATCAATATGATTCGCGTGCCCACCCATGCACCCGACGTGACCGCGTCGGTGCAGAAGATGATCCACGCCGCCTCGCCGCTGCCCGCGCCGTCGCGCATGGGCGGCGCGACGTTCACCGAGATCTGGCTCGTCGACAAGAGCGGCCGCTTCCAGCTCGACGCATTGACCGAAGGTCAGCGCTAAGCATCGATCTCTCAGTTCGGGCCGGATCGCTTTTCCGGAGCGATCCGGCCCGAATCACGTGTGCTTACGCGGCGGCGTAACGCGAGGTTGGCAAATCGACACGCCGAGTCGGCTGTGTAAGAGATTGCTGCCGCGCGTCCGAGAGTCGTCACCCGAGTTGGCGAATTTCCGCGCCTTCGCGGCGGACGCGCCATGGCATGCAGAGTGCATCGATCGCTGCTTCGTCGTTGGAGTTTTACGAGATGCATCGAGCGATTCACCCCTTCGTCAAGCTGGCACCGATCGTCGTCGCATCGGCCGCACTGATCTGGTTGGCCGGCACGCCGGCCCACGCGAGCCACCTCGGCGAAAGCCTCACGACCGATCAGCAACTGGTCAGCGTCAACAACCAATTCCTCGGCGCATTGGCGGCGTGGGAGAAGTTGCCGCCGTCGCTGAAGTCGTCGAACCTTGCGAACCTCGTCGGACTCGCGCAAACGCGCCAGCAACTGATGATCGCGCTGCTGCAGCTCGACCCCAAGGTCGCTGCGGCGCGAGCGCTGCCGCAGTCGATCCGCGCGCGGATGCCCTCTCAAGTGGCGGCGTTCGTCGAAGAAACGGTGCGCGTGCAAGGCAACGGCGCGGTCCATGTGTCGGACAACTTCGCCGGCGGAACATCGAAGTCCGTCTTCAAGCTGCTCGGCAACGCCGGCAGCACGCCGCAGAACGTCTACATGGCCGACGCCAGCGGCAGCGAGCGCGACCTGCACAAGCTCGCCGGCAAGAAGCTCACGTTCGCTGCGCTGCGCATCGGCGACAACCTGCTGCTGCTCGACAAGAAACAGGTGCAGGCGCAGCCGCAAGCCGCCGGCAGCACGACGGCGAGCGGCAGCGTGCAGGCGACGACGAGCACGGTGCAAGGCGACCAGAAGACCTTGTCGATCCTCGTGAACTTCAGCGACAAGGCCCTCAGCTGCACTGCCGCCGACGTCGGCAGCCGCGTCTTCGGCGCGACGGGCGCGACCGTCAACAACATCTTCAAGACCGACTCGCGCGGTCTGGTGACCTTCAGCGGCAATGCGGTCGGTCCGTACACGATCAACTACGCGAGCACCGGCAGCTGCGACTACAACGGCTGGGCCTCCGCGGCCGAGGCTGCGGCCAAGGCGGCCGGCGTCGATCCGACGCAGTACGCTCGCGTCAACTACGTGACGCCGTCGAATGGCAGCTGCGGCTGGTCGGGACTCGCGTACATGCCGGGCCGCCAGTCGTGGGTTCAGTCGTGCAGCTCGACCGGCATCTACGCGCACGAGCTCGGCCACAACCTCTCGCTGCACCACGCCGCGACGCCGACCGCCGAATACGGCGACGGCTCCGACCCGATGGGCGGCGCAGACGCGATCGGGCACAACGGCGCCAACAAGGTGATGGCCGGCTGGCAACCCGCGGGCACCGTGCTCGACGTGAGCAACGCCGGCTCGTTCAACGTGACCAACGTGTCCGACAACAGCGTCAGCGGCACCGCGCAGGTGCTGCGCATGGTCAAGGCCGACACCGCCGAGTTCTACTACGTGAGCCTGCGCGAAGCGACCGGCGTCGACGCCGGATTGGGCGCGAGCTTCGTCAACACAGTGAGCGTGCACCGCGCGACCGGCAACTTGCCGACCAAGACTTATTTGCTGCAGGTGCTGACTGCGGGCCAGAGCTTCAGCGACGCGACCAACGGCATCACGATCACCAACCAAGGCGCGTCCGGCGGCGTCGCGACCGTCGGCGTTTCGATGGGCGGCGGCGTGTGCTCACGCGCATCGCCCACGGTCGCGGTGAGCCCCGCGTCGCAAAC
>VBCQ01000140.1 GCA_005882155.1 Betaproteobacteria bacterium | reverse complement strand
GGTGCCCATGGTGCGCACTCGTTCTAGGAGCACGCCATGACGACATTCTTCAAGCGCCTCTTGCTCGCCGCGCTCGCGTGCATCGGCCTGCAAGCGCACGCTGCGCTCAACGTGGTCGCCTGCGAACCCGAATGGGCGTCGCTCGCCAAGGAGCTTGGCGGCGACAAGCTCAACGTCTCGTCGGCCACGACGGCCTTGCAGGACCCGCATCACATCGAAGCGCGGCCGAGCCTGATCGCGCGGGTTCGCGGCGCCGATCTGCTGGTGTGCACGGGGATGGAGCTCGAGGTCGGCTGGCTGCCGGTGCTGATCCAGCAGTCGGGCAACGCGCGCCTCGCGGTCGGCTCGCCGTCGCTGTTCGAAGCCGGCCGCTTCATCACACCGCTCGAGGTGCCGACGCGGCTCGATCGCAGCGAAGGCGATGTGCATGCGGCCGGCAACCCGCACATCCAGCAGGATCCGCGCAACATCGCAAAGATCGCGAGTGCCCTGTCGGCGCGGCTCGCGCAGATCGATGCGGCCAACGCGAAGACCTACCAGGATCGCTTGCAGGCGTTCTCTGCCCGCTCGTCGGCCGCGATGCAGAAGTGGGAGCAGCAAGCCAGGCCGCTGAAGGGCGTGGCCTTCGTCGCGCATCACAAGAACATGAACTACCTCGCCGACTGGCTGGGCATGCGCGAGGTCGGCACGCTCGAGCCCAAGCCCGGCGTCGAGCCGAGCGTGGGCCATCTGACCGAGCTCAACAACCGGCTTGCGCAGCAGCCGGCCAAGCTCGTCGTTCGCGCCGCCTACGAAGACCCGCGCGCATCGCAGTGGCTGTCGGATCGAGCGCACATTCCGGCCGTCATGCTGCCCTTCACGGTCGGCGGCAACGCGAGCGCGGGCGACTTGTTCGGTCTCTTCGACAGCAGCGTCGCGATCCTGCTGGACGCTGCGAAATGAACTGGACGTCGATCGATCTCGCGATCCTCGCGCCGGCCTTCTGCGCTGGCGTGCTGGTACTCGCCACCCATGTGCCGCTCGGCGCGCAGGTGCTGCGCAAGGGCATCGTCTTCATCGACCTCGCGATCGCGCAGATCGCGGCGCTCGGCGTCATCGGCGCCGGCTTGATGGACATCGATCCGTCGGGCTGGCAGGTGCAGGTCGCAGCCGCCGCGGCCGCCCTCGCGGGCGCCTTGCTGCTCGCGTGGACCGAGAAGATGTGGCCCGAGGTGCAAGAGGCGCAGATCGGCGTGCTGTTCGTTCTCGCCGCCACCGCCGGCATCCTGCTGCTGGCGAAGAACCCGCACGGCGGCGAGCATTTGCGCGATCTGCTGGCCGGGCAGATTCTCTGGGTCAGCTACGGCCAGCTTGCGATTCCGCTTGTCGCCGCGGTGCTGACGCTGGCGGTGCTCGCGGGCCTGCACGGTCGATTGCCGCAGCTCGGTTTTTATCTGCTGTTCGCGCTGGCGGTCACCGTGTCGGTGCAACTGGTCGGCGTCTATCTCGTGTTCGCGACGCTGATCGTGCCGGCACTCGGCACGCGCAACTACGCCGAGCGCAAGCGGCTGCCGCTCGCCTATGGCATCGGCGTGCTCGGCTACGCGATCGGGCTGCTGCTGTCGTCGGCGCTCGACCTGCCGTCGGGCGCGCTGATCGTCTGGTGCCTTGCGGTGCTGGCGGTGCTCACGCATGCGGCGGCACCGCGGCGCTCGCGCGTGGCGGTGGCGTCAGCCTGAAGGCAAGAGCCCGCGCAACGCGTCTTCGTCGATGACGGTGACGCCGAGTTCGCGCGCCTTGTCGAGCTTGCTGCCGGCTTCTTCGCCGGCGACGACGTAGTCGGTCTTCTTCGACACCGACCCCGAGACCTTGCCGCCGGCGGCTTCGATCATGTCCTTCGCATCGTCGCGCGTCAGCGTCGGCAGCGTGCCCGTGAGCACGAAGGTCTTGCCGGCGAGCGGCTTCGGCGCGGTGTCG
>VBCQ01000139.1 GCA_005882155.1 Betaproteobacteria bacterium | reverse complement strand
TCTCACCCGTCGCGAAATCGAGGCTGCCGGTAGGCTCATCGGCGAGCAGAACCGCAGGGCGCACGACGAAGGCGCGCGCCAACGCGACGCGCTGCTGCTCTCCCCCCGACAGCACCTTCGGATAGTGGCGTAACCGCTCGCCGAGACCCACCCGCTTAAGCATGTCGGTGGCGAGCACGCGCGCATCGGAGCGGCCTTGCAGCTCCAGCGGCAGCATCACGTTCTCGAGCGCAGTCAGATTGCCGAGCAGCTGGAAGCTCTGGAACACGAAGCCCACCTTGGCAGCTCGCACCGCGGCGCGAGCGTCTTCGTCGAGGGTGAACAGGTCGGTGCCGGCGAGCATCACGCTGCCGGTGGTCGGCGTGTCGAGGCCAGCGATGATCGACAGCAAGGTGCTCTTGCCCGACCCCGACGCGCCGACGATCGCCGCCGACTGCTGCGGCTGCAAGGTGAAATCGATCTCGTGGAGAATGGTCAGCGATCCGGTGGAGTCGTGCACTTGCTTGGTCACGTGATCCACGGCAATGATGGGTTCGGACATGTTGGACGTTGTTGATATGAACGCCGCTCGGCGAGCGCTGCTGAAGCACTGTACCGCGCTCGCTGCCGCGCTTGCTGCGCCCGGCGTGCTCGCGCAAGGCGCGCCGACTCAGCGATTGACGATCCTCGTCGTCGGCGACAGCCTGTCGGCCGAGTACGGGCTGAAGCGCGGCAGCGGCTGGGTCGCGCTGCTCGAGCAGCGGCTCGCGCAGGAGAAGATCGCCGCGACCGTCGTCAACGCGAGCATCAGCGGCGACACGACCTCCGGCGGACGCTCGCGCTTGCCGGCCTTGCTGGCGCAGCATCGGCCGACGCATGTGCTGCTCGAGCTCGGCGGCAACGATGCGCTGCGCGGCCTGCCGCTCGCGATGACGCAGGCGAACCTCGACGCGATGGCTCAAGCCGCCAAGGCCGCCGGCGCGCGCGTGCTGATCGCCGGCATGCAGGTGCCGCCGAACTACGGCCGCAAGTACAGCGACGATTTCGCTGCGCTGTTCGCTGCAGTGGCGAAGAAGGAGGACGCCGCCCTCGTGCCGTTCTTGCTGAAGGGAGTGGCCGACGGACCGCAGGCCGCGTCAGCGTTCCAGGCCGACCGCATCCACCCGCGCGAAGAAGCGCATGCGACCATCCTCGCCAACGTGTGGCCAGTGTTGAAGCCGCAATTGCTTCTTCGCTGATCAGTTCGTCTTCTCGCGCTCGCGGCGCTGCTCTTCGCGCGCACGCTGCTCTTCGGCTTTGCGCTTGCGCTGCTCTTCGGCGCGCGGGTTCTCGCGAGCCTGCGCTTGAGCTTGCGGCGGCGGTGGCGGAACGGGTTGCGGCGGTGCGGCTTGTTGCGGCGGTGCGGCTTGCGGTGCCGCTGCTTGCGGCGGCGGCGGCGCGTCACCGCGACCGCGGCCATGCGCTTCCTGCGCACGGCCATGGACGACCGCAGCAGACGGCGGGGCCGGCGGCGCTTGACGTTGCGGCGGCACCGGGACGACGGCCTGCGGCTGCGGCGCAGCGACTTGCGGCTGAGGTTGCGGTGCCGGCGAAGTTTGTTGCTGCTGCGCTTGCTGAGGCGCCATCTCCGGCCGGCCGCGATGCGGCGGTGGCGGCACCGGACGCTCGACGACCTGAGCGGGCGGCGCAGGCCGCGCGACCTCAGCCGGCGGTGCAGCCGCCGGCGCGGGATGCGAGCGCACCAGCGGCGGCGCGACCGGTGCAGCCGCCGCTTGCGGCGGTGCCGCTTGAACTTGCGGTGCTTGCGGCACGGTTGTCGTCACGCGCGAAGGCGGAGACGGCGGCACGCCGCGCGACTCCTCGCGGTTCTCGCGCCCGCGCCGCTGCTCGAGCGCTGCGGCGGCACGCGGGTTTTGCGGTTGGTTCTCGCGTGCGATCGCAGCACGCGCCGGCGGCGATGGCGGCACCACCACCGGCGGCGCAGTCACGACAGCCGGCGCACCCGGCCGCGACGCTTCACTCTCGCGCCGCTGCTCGTGCATGCGCCGCGCAGCGACCGCTGCCGGCGGCGCACCCACCGGCGGCGCTGCCACGGCGAAGCGCTGCACCGGCTGGGTCGCGATCTCGCGCACCACCGGGTTATTGCGCAATTGCGCGGCGACCGGCGCGACCGGCTGGCGATTCGCGAGCACCGTTTGCGGCACGACCGTCACCGCATGCGGAAAGCGGCGGTTCGCATAGTCGGTGTTGGCGACCACCGCCTGCGGGTTGTTGACGATCGTCGTCACGTTGGTGATGTTGGTCACGTGCGTGATGTTGACCTGCTGCA
Organism: Betaproteobacteria bacterium; assembly: GCA_005882155.1. Lineage (GTDB taxonomy): Bacteria > Pseudomonadota > Gammaproteobacteria > Burkholderiales > Burkholderiaceae_C > Albitalea. The sequence continues at coordinate 3,328 of VBCQ01000139.1, read as the reverse complement.
CATAGTGCGGGCTCACGCGATAGCTCGGCACGAACACTTCGCGCGGCGCGAGCGGCAGCCAGCCGACGACCGGGGCGGGCCCGCGGCCACCGATGGAGATCGACACGCTCAGGTGCGGCCCGCCGACCCAGGCGACCAGCGCCGGCGCATACACCGGGCGGCGCACGTAGCTGCCCGGCACCCAGCACCAGCGGTCGCGGTACATCGCCCAGCGGCCGTAGTGGAACGGCGCGAAGCCCCATGGCTGGTCGTCGACCCAAGTCCAGCCCCACGGGCTGACCCAGACCCAGTGGCCGAAGCCATAGGGCGCCCAGCCGACCGGCACGGCGCGCGGAATCCAGATTGCGCCGTATTCCGGCGTCTGGTCCCAACGGCCATAGCGGTCGAGGTCCTCGACGCCGGTCATCTCGGGCGACACGTAGCGCGTCGACGCGCTGCGATCGTCGCTGCGGTCGCGCTCGCCGTTCCATGCCGCGAACGCGTCGCGGACCGGCTCGGTGATGCTGTACTGCGCGGCGTTGTTGCCGCTGAGCCAGAACTCGGCGTGCTGGCCGGGGTTGACCGTCAACGCACTGCCCGGGCCTTCGTAGGTCGCTTGGCCGCTCCAGACGGTGAGGTGACTCGCGTCGTCGAGGCGGTCGAAGCGATAGCGGCCGGGTCGTTGAACCTGGAAGCGGCCTTCGGTCGTGACGAGCTCGAATTCGTTCGCTGCCTCGGCGTTGCGCAGCCGCGCCGACAGCGTGCCGCTGTGCAATTGCAGCGCGACACGCTCGTCGTCGATGCGAAGGATCTCGAGCTCGGTGCCCGAGTCGAGGCGAACCGTCGTCGAGCCGATGCGCACTTCGGCGCGCGCGCCGGTGTCGGTCGACAAGCGATCGCCGTTGGTGAGCGGACGATTGCGCGGTGCAGTGACCCACTCGCCCTGGTCCGGGCTGTACAGCCACACCTGGCCGTCGATGTCGGACAGCCGGCCGACGCGCCCCGGCGGGTCGGCCCAGGCACTGATCGTGAATCCGCTGCACAGCAGCATGAGGGCGGCGAAGCCCAGGCGGTGCAGCGTCCCGGTGATGGATCGGCTTGTGAACATCATTCGAACCTCGCTGGCACTCCGGAGTCGGTGCCCCCTGCGTCAACGGATCGAGAGAGCTTCAGGCTGACGGCAGATTCCGGCGATACCTTGCTTTACAAACGCGCAACACGGATGAACGCCGGGGCCAACCGGTTAGTCGTCGCTGTCAGCCCCGAGTTCCGGGAACAGCACGCTGGTGAAGCCGAGTTTGCTCATGTCGCGCATGCGCATCGGGTACAGCTTGCCGATCAGGTGATCGCACTCGTGCTGCACCACGCGCGCATGAAAGCCGTCGACCTCGCGATCGATGAGCTTGCCCTGCGGGTCGAAGCCGCTGTAGCGAATGCGCGTGAACCGCGGCACCACGCCGCGCAGGCCGGGCACCGACAAGCAGCCTTCCCAGCCTTCTTCTTCGGCGTCGCCGATCGGCATGATCTTCGGGTTGATCAGCACCGTCTCAGGCACCGGCGGCGCGTCGGGATAGCGCTCGTTGTTCTTGAAGCCGAAGATGACAAGCTGCAAGTCGACACCGATCTGCGGCGCCGCCAGGCCCGCGCCGTTGGCCGCGTGCATCGTGTCGAACATGTCGGCCACCAGCGCGTGCAGCTCGGGGATGTCGAAGGCCTGCACCGGCTGCGCGATGCGCAGCAGGCGCGGGTCGCCCATCTTGAGAATCTCACGCACGCTCATCGCGCTGCCCCGTTGTTGAAGTGATGACGTTGGCCATTGTCGTCGCCCGACCCTGTCGCCACCATGCCGGCACAGGGCTGTGGTAATTTCCGCGCTCTCGCAACCGGGTCCTGTTGATTCCGCTTGGCAGGCGTTTTCGTTGAAGTCGTTCCTGCAATCGTGGCGTTTGTTCGTGCTGGTGTGGTCGCTGCTGCTGACCCCGCAGGCGGCGTTCGTCCACGGCTTGTCGCACACGCTGCCGCAGCCGGCCTCAGCCAACGGCGCCGCGGGCGACGATCGCCAGCACGCAAAGGACAAGGTCTGCGACAGCTGCCTCGCCCTCGCACAGCTCGGCGCCGCGCTGCCGGCGAAGTTCGATTGGGCCGCCCTCAGCGACGCGAGGCCCGAGTTCGAGACGAGCGTGCCGCAAGCGCTTGCTCTGCGTCACGCCTTCGCATTCCGCGCACGCGCACCGCCTGCTGCGTTGATCTGATCGCTCGGCCCTCCGGGGCTTCATGCCGGCGCATCGCTTGCGCCCGGCGGTCACACCCATCCGCAGATCTTCCTGCAGGACACACGCATGCAAACACGCTCTTTCGCGGCCACCGGCTTGACGCTGGCCGCCCTCTTTGCCACCTCGCTGCCCGCGTTGGCGGCACCCGCGGACAACGAGCTGCAGCAGCTCAAAGACCAGATCACCGAGTTGCGGCAGTCGTACGAAGCGCGGCTGCAAGCGCTGGAGGCGCGCCTTCGCGAGATGCAGCAAAGCAGCAGTGCGGCCGCTGCAGCGGCTGCGGCGCCACCCGCAGCGCCGACACCATCCGCAGCGTCCACGTCACCCGCGCCGATGAGCGCCGCCACCGCATCGGCATCGGCGTTCAACCCGTCGATCGCGCTGATCCTCAACGGCACCTACGCGAACCTCTCGCGCGATCCGGCGGAGTTCAAGCTGCAAGGCTTCATTCCGAGCGGCGGCGAGGTCGGACCCGGCAAGCGCGGTTTTCAGCTCGGCGAATCGGAGCTGAGCCTGGCCGCCAACATCGACCCGACGTTCAGGGGCTACCTCACGTTCTCGCTGACCGGCGAGAACGAGGTGGAAGTCGAAGAGGCAGCGTTCGAGCGCCAAGGGCTGTTCCGCGGCGCGACCCTCAAGGCCGGGCGCTTCCTGTCGTCGATCGGCTACCTCAACGCGCAGCATGCGCATGCATGGGACTTCGTCGATGCGCCGCTCGCCTACCAGGCGTTCTTCGGCGGCCCGTTGAAGACCAACGGGCTGCACCTGCATTGGCTCGCGCCGACCGAGCGCTTCGTCGAGCTCGGCGCCGAGCTCGGCTCGGGCACGCAATTTCCCGGCAACGACACCGGCCGCAACGGCATCGGCTCGACGGCCTTGATCGCCCATGTCGGCGACGACATCGGCGACAGCGCGAGCTGGCGTGCCGGCGTCTCGTATCTGCGCCATCGCGCGGTCGATCGCGCCTTCGACGACGTCGACTCGATCGGCGTCGCACACACCCACACCTTCAGCGGAACGAGCCGCACCTGGGTGCTCGACGGCATCTACAAATGGGCGCCCGGTGGCAACGCGAC
>VBCQ01000138.1:1888-13168 GCA_005882155.1 Betaproteobacteria bacterium | reverse complement strand
TCCGATCGGTGTCGAAGGGGTCGTGGGCAAGCAGCCGGAGGTGATTGCGGTGGGGGTGGTGGCACAGTTGCTGCAGCGGGCGGGGGACTTGACCGAACGCATTCAGTCGACACGCGGCAGCCAGTAGCCGGGACGTTGCCGGTCATGCGCGACCGCGATGACTTCAGCTTGGTTGTCTCGCAATCGATAGATGAGGTTGTAGCGAAACCGCTTGATGCGATAGCGGCGCAGACCATGCGTCAACGGTTTCCACGATGTCGGCCGCGCGGTGATCATCTCCAGCCCAAGTTCGACCTCATCCGCGAACTCACTGCCAAGACCGGCTCGCTGCCGCTCGAGATAGGCGGCCGCATCGTGCGCTTCACGTAATGCCTCGGCGGAGAGAACCGCCTTCATCCGCGCTTCAAGCGGGCGCGGATTTCAGCCAAGGCCTCGTATGCAGGAACAACAGCCATCTCGCCCCGGTCGATCGCATCCATCCGCCGGCGGCATTCCTCGGCCCAAGCTGCCTCCCATTGCGCATCGGGCGGCGTCATGTCGTTCATCAATACGTCCACCAACACGACCTTCTCGTCATTCGGAAGGGCCTTGGCTTTCTCAATCAACTCGACCAACAGTTCGCTCATGACACCACCCTTGGACAGCAATTCGGTGACCCGAAGTCCAGATCATCGTCGATTTCGACGGGCATGCGCGCGCGGCAGCCCTTCGACAAGCTCAGGGCGAACGGGTCACTACCTCACCAAGCAAGGCCGCTTGCTGTCGAAGCGCCACCCCGGAATCAAATACTGCATCGCCACCGCATCGTCGCGCGCGCCGAGGCCATGCTGCAGATACAGCTGATGCGCCCGCTCGACCTCCACCATGTCGAGCGTGACGCCGAGTCCCGGCGCAGTCGGCACCGCAATCTGCCCGCCGCGAATTTGCAGCGGATCGCAGGTCAGACGCTGCCCGTCCTGCCAGATCCAGTGCGTGTCGATTGCGGTGATGCGCCCCGGCGCCGCGGCCGCGACATGGGTGAACATCGCGAGCGACACGTCGAAGTGATTGTTCGAATGCGATCCCCATGTCAGCCCCCACTCATGACATAGCTGCGCCACGCGAACCGAGCCTTGCATCGTCCAGAAATGCGGGTCGGCGAGCGGGATGTCGACCGCATGCAGCGCGATCGCGTGGCCAAGTTGGCGCCAGTCGGTCGCGATCATGTTGGTCGCTGTCGGCAGGCCGGTCGCGCGGCGGAACTCGGCCATCACCTCGCGGCCCGAGTAGCCGTCTTCGGCGCCGCACGGGTCTTCGGCATACGCCATCACGCCATGCAGGTCGCGACACAGGCGCACTGCGTCGCGCAGCAGCCAGCCGCCGTTCGGATCGAGCGTGACGCGCGCGTTCGGAAAGCGATCGTGCAGCGCGCGGATCGCTTCGACCTCCTGCTCGCCGCGCAACACGCCGCCCTTCAGCTTGAAGTCGTTGAAGCCGTAGCGCGCATGCGCCGCCTCGGCCAGGCGCACGATCGCCTCCGGCGTCATCGCAGTCTCGTGGCGAAGTCGCTGCCAGTCGTCGTGGGCATCACCATTGGCTTCACTGCGATACGGCAGGTCGGTCGCTCGACGGTCGCCGATGTAGAAGAGGTAACCGAGCACGTCGACCACGTCGCGCTGCTGGCCTTCGCCGAGCAGCGCCGCGACCGGCACACCCAAGTGCTGTCCGAGCAGATCGAGCAGCGCCGCTTCGATCGCAGTGACGGCGTGGACCGCGACGCGCAAGTCGAAAGTCTGCTGGCCACGTCCGCCCACATCGCGGTCGGCAAACGCGCGCCGCATCTCGTTCAGCAAGCGCTGATGCGCGCCGATCGGCTGGCCGATCAGCAACGCCCGCGCGTCTTCCAGCGTCTGGCGAATCTTCTCGCCGCCGGGCACTTCACCGACACCGCTGCGGCCCGCGCTGTCGCTGAGGACGACGAGGTTGCGGGTGAAGAACGGCCCGTGCGCGCCGCTCAGGTTCAGCAGCATGCTGTCGTGTCCCGCAACAGGGATCACGCGCATCTCGGTGAGCACGGGCGTCGGGGATAAAGACGACGATGGCGTCATGGCCGCCGCAGCGTTAGAGGTCTTTGGCATAGCGCGCCGCCATTTGTTCTTGCGTCTCCAGTGGAACGACGATCCCGGTTTGCTCGCTGATCATCTGGCCGGCAGTCGGCAACACGCTGCGCTCGACGCGGTGGTCGGGGTGCCACAACTTCGAGCGCATCAGCGCCTTCGCGCAATGCAGGTAGACCTCGGCGACCGTCACTTCGACGACGAGCTTGGGAACGCGCTTTTCATTGGCGAAGCATTGAATCAATGCATCGCTGTCGCTCAAGCGCGCCGCACCATTGACGCGCAAGGTTTCGTCGACCCCCGGGATCAGGAACAGCAGGCCGACACGACCGCTCGCGAGGATGTTGGTGAAGGTGTCGAGCCGATTGTTGCCGGGCGCATCGGGGATCAACAGGGTGCGCTCGTTGAGGACTTTGACGAAGCCCGGGTCGCCGCCGCGCGGCGATGCGTCCAGCGATCGGTCGTCGCCGCTCGCGACGACGACGAACGGCGACAGCGCGATGAAGCGCGCGCAATGAGGGTCGAGGCGATCGAGCTGCTTGTTGATTGCGCGCGGCGTCGGGCCGGCGTACATCGTTCTGAGTGCGGCTAGGTCATCGATCATGGCGGGCGTCTTTCCGTGGACCGGCCCCGATTGTCATCGCTGCCGGGTCTGCGTCGCTTTGCGATTTGCCGAGTGCTGGACTATGTTTGGCTGACATGGCTTGGCGCACTCGCGCGCGGCAAGGTCGGGCGCCGCTGGCGTCGGGGCATGAGGCGCCGGAACGCCGATGCGCTCACGCACGGCGGAGCGTCGGGTCGGCGTTCGGGTCGGGTCCATCGCAATCGATCGAAGGAGATGAACATGCTTGGCGAACGTATCGGCGAAAGCACGGGCAAGGTCACTTCGCAGAGAGTGCTTCCCAATCCGGGGGGCGGACCGAGGATCGAAACCTCGATACAGGAAACCGGATCGCTGCTGGGCGTCAAAGACACCGAGACTGCGACCTACATCGCGGTCGCCCGGCCCGACGGCAGCTTGTTCGGCGAGGGCCAGGGGATCGTCATGAGCCAAGAGGGCGACATGGCCACTTGGGTAGGTCAAGGCGTGGGGACGATCAAGAAGGACGGCTCCATCAGCTACCGCGGCGCCACCTACGTGCAGACCACCTCGCCCAAATGGGCGCGCCTGAACAGCGTGGCCGTCCTGTTCGAGTTCGAGGTGGATGCGCAGGGCAACACGCGCGCTCAGCTCTACGAGTGGAAGTAGCCGGCTGTTTCGCGCCGAGGCCGGTCACGCTCAGACGATCAACAGAGCCCGGAAGTCGTTGACGTTGGTGAAGGTCGGCCCGGTCACGACGAGGTCACCGAGCGGCGCGAAGAAGCTGTAGGCGTCGTTGCGGTCGAGAAAATCTAGCGGCTTCAGCGCGAGCGCCGTCGCGCGCGCGAGCGTGTCGGGCGTGACGATCGCGCCGGCGTTATCTTCGACGCCGTCGATGCCGTCGGTGTCGGCGGCGAGCGCGTAGACGCCGCGCTCGCCTTGCAGTGCGATGGCGCATCCGAGCAGGAACTCGGTCGCGCGCCCTCCCCGGCCACCCTTGCTCTTCACCGTCACCGTCGTTTCGCCGCCCGACAGAATCACGCAGGGCTTCGCAAACGGCTCGCCGCGCCGCGCGACGGCGCGCGCGAGTGCCGCATGCACCTTGCCGACCTCGCGTGATTCGCCTTCGATCTCGTCGCTCAGGATGTGCGCGGCGATGCCGGCGTCGCGCGCGCATTGCGCTGCAGCTTCGAGCGATTGCTGCGGCGTCGCGATCATCGCGACTTGATTGCCGGCGAACACCGCGTCGCCCGGCTTCGGCGTTTCGAATTCACCGCTTTCGAGGCCACGCCTGGCCGCATCGGGGATTGCGATCGCGTAGCGCTTCAGGATGCGCAGCGCATCGGCGCAAGTCGTCGGGTCGGGCACCGTCGGGCCGCTCGCGATGATTTCGGGCGCGTCGCCCGGCACGTCGCTGATCAGCAGCGTGACGACTCGGGCCGGCGCGCACAGCGCCGCGAGCCGGCCACCCTTGATCGCTGACAAGTGCTTGCGCACGCAGTTCATCTCGTCGATCGCCGCGCCGCTTCGCAGCAGCGCTTTGCTGACAGCCTGCTTGTCGGCGAGCGTGAGGCCGGTCGCCGGCATCGCGAGCAAAGCCGATCCGCCGCCGCTGATCAGGCACAGCACGAGGTCGTCGGCGCTCAAGCCCTGCGCGAGTGCAGCGATGCGCTGCGCGGCGCGCTGCCCGGCAGCGTCGGGGACAGGATGTGCCGCTTCGACGACTTCGATGCGCCCGGGCTTGGCTTTGTAGGCGGGCGGGACATGCTCGTAACGCGTGACCACCAATCCGGACAGCGGCTCGTGTTGCGGCCACAGCGCATCGACGGCAGCGGCCATCGCAGCGCCCGCTTTGCCGGCACCGATGACGAGCGTGCGGCCTTTGGGGGGCGGTGGGAGAAAGCGGTTGATGACGACCTCGGGCAGCGCGCGCGCGACTGCGGCCTTGTAGAGCGCGCGCAGAAAGCCGCGCGGGTCGTCGAGGGGGGTGCTCATCTGCGGATTATCGGCACGTGCCGAACGGGGCCTGGCTGAGGTATCGAAGCCCCGCGTCAACTCGTCACTCTCGCAATCGCCGCCGCAAGCTGCTTCGAGTTGATCGGCTTGGGCACATAGTCGTCCATCCCCGACGCGAGATAGGACTTGCGGTCTTCGACCATCGCGTTGGCCGTCAGCGCGACGACCGGGATGCGCGCCACCGGGCTCGCGAGCGCGCGGATCGCGCGCACTGCCGTTTCGCCGTCCATCTCGGGCATTTGCACGTCCATCAGCACCAGGTCGTAGTGCGCCGCCTGGACCTGGCGAACGGCTTCGATGCCATTGGCGACCACGTCGCTGAAGTGCCCCATCTGGTCGAGGATCGCCTTGATCAGGATCTGGTTCACGCCGTTGTCCTCGGCCACCAAAATTCGCAGCCCGCGCGACGCGGCGTCGGCGACGTGGTGCTCGTCGAGACCGCCGCCGGCGAGCAGCGTCGCGTCGCCGCGCGGCATCGGGATCGTCACGCGAAACACGCTGCCCTGCGCAGTGTTGCTGTCGACGGCGATGCTGCCGCCCATCAGGTCGACGATCTCGCTGCTGATCGCGAGACCCAGGCCGCTGCCGCCGTAGCGCCGCGCGGTCGTGTTGTCGGCCTGCACGAAGCGCTCGAACAGCTTGGGCAGCGCGTCGGCGGCGATGCCGATCCCGGTGTCGCGAACGACCACGCTGAGCTCGACGCGGCCATCGTCCAATTCGCGATGCGCCACCTCGACGCGTACGCTGCCCTGTTCGGTGAACTTGAGCGCATTGCCGATCAGGTTGAACAGCACCTGGCGCAGCCGGCTCGGGTCGCCTTTCAGCGCGGCCGGCAGGTCGCTCGGCAGATGCAGCGTGAGGCTCAGCTTCTTCGCCTGCGCGCGCACCGACAGCAGCGACACCACGCCGTCGATCGTGCTGGCCGGGCTGAAGTCGATGATCTCGAGCTCCATGCGGCCGGCCTCGATTTTCGACAGGTCGAGGATGTCGTTGATCAGCGCCAGCAGGCTTTGCCCGGAGCTGCGGATCAGCGTCGTGTAGCGGCGCTGCTCGTCGGTGAGCGGCGTGTTCAGCAGCAGGCCGTTCATGCCGAGCACCGCGTTGAGCGGGGTGCGGATCTCATGGCTCATCGCGGCGAGGAACTGCGTCTTCGATTCGTTCGCTGCTTCGGCCGCCGCCTTGGCACGCGCGAGCTCGCGCTCGGCCGCCGTCACGTCGCGGATCACGCTGACCATGCCGCCGTCGGGCGTGCGGCCCTCGACCGCGTGGATGATCATGCCGCTCACCCGACCGAGCTCGTACATGCCGCTGCCCTTGCGCCGGATCGCGAGCCGCATGTCGACCCAGGCCTCGCGCGCCGCTTCGTCGCCGTCAGCCACGATCGTTCGCGCCGCCACTTCCGCAAGGCGGCGAAACGGCACGCCGGGCGCGATCTCGCCGCGCAGCCACGGGAACAACTCGAGATAGCGCTGGTTCCATGCGAGCACGCAGTCCTGCGCGTCGCACAGCAAGAACCCGTCGGCCATCGACGACAGCGCCTGGTCGAGCGTCGCTTTCGACTTCGCGACCTCGTGGCGCGCGAGGCGCAGCCGCGTCACCTGCCACTGCGTGAACGCGCCGGCGACGACGATCATCGCGACGAAGGCGAGCGCGACGGCGAGGATGACGTTGCGCTCTTGGCGCCATTCGGCGAGTACCGCATCCATCGGAATGCTCGCAGCGACCAGCACGTTGCGATACAACGTCGGCCGCGCGACGACGATCGCCGGCTCGCCGTTCAAGCGTCCGGCCGCGCGCATCGCTTCGCCGGTGGCCATCTTGCCGGTGAGCGGCGGGCTGATGCGCCGTGCCATCAGCAGCTCGTTGGACGGCACGCTCGCGAGCAGCTGACCGTCGTCGCGCTCGAGGCTGACCGCGAGCCCCGGGATCTGCACGGCCTGCGCGACGATGGTCGCGACCAGCGACACCGGCACCTCGGCCACCGCGAGCACGCGCTGGCCGTTGGCCAAGCTCATTGGTCGCGCAAAGTAGAGCGCACGCTCGGAGGTCGCGAAGTTCACGACCGGCGCGCTGATCGCGAGTTGCGGCGCGGTCTGCGCGAACACCTCGCGCGCAAACCCTTCGGGCAGCGACAGCCCGAGGCGAATGCTGCCGGGTTGCGCCGCTGCCAGCACGCGGCCGTCTTCGGCGAGCAGCGCGACGTCGCGCACCAGCAGGTTGCGGTTGTTGAGGTCGTCGAGGAGCCGGCTCGCGTTCGCGGTGTCGACCGAGCCGTCGTCGTGCAAGGTCGGCTGCAGCAAGCGGCCCAATCCCGCGAGCATCACGTCGACACCGAGAAACGTGCGGTTGATCGCTGCCTCGGCGCCGCTGACGAAGCGCACCGCGCTGTCTTTGCTCTCGGCCACCGCTTCGCGCTCGCCGCGCAGCACGAGGCTGGTTGCGGCGACGAGTACCGCAGCCGCGAACAGCCCGACCGCGCCCCAGATCGTGATTCGAATTCGACGATTCGATGCCGGCATTCGGATCGGCCCCGGCCCTAGCGCGCTCGCGCCGCGAAGCCGACCGCAGGCCCGATGGTCTGGTTCCAGACGTCGGCGCACTGCGGACCGCAGCGCTGGACCCAGCGCGGCAGGACCGTCCCGGCGAAGATCTCGCGGCGCCGCCGCTCGTCGGCTGTCGACACCTTCACTTCGGTCATCCGGCCTTTGCGGCCGGCGACGCAGTTGGCCGCGCCGACATTGCAGGCGATGCCGTCGCTGGTCTCGCGCTCCGACTCGGCCCACACCTGCTGCTCGAGCTTGGGCAGCTCGCGGCGCAGCAGCGCTTGCACGTCGCTCGGCAATGCATTGAAGGCCGCCGCGTTGGCGCCGAACACCGACAAGCCCCAGTTGATGCCCATCGAATGCACATGCGTCGTGATCTCGTGCAGACCGATCGTGTTGCCCGACATCGTGCCGGTCATCGCGCACTCGATGTTGCCGCCGCGCATGTTCTGCATGATCTCGGCGAAGCTCGTCTGCACCGGCGTGCCACCGAGCGACTCGACCAAGTCCGACTGCGCGGGGCTCGATGTGCGCACACGCCGCCCGGCCAGGTCGGCGAGGCTTGCCATCGGCGCGGCGCAAAACGTGACTTGCGCCGGGTAGGTGTAGAGCGCCAGCACTTCGATGCCGTAGCGATCGCGCAGCGTCTTCTCGAGATAAGGCCGGAATGCAGCGACCGTGCGACGCAGGCTCTTCATGTCGGGGTTCAGGCCGGCGAGGTCAGCAGCGCTGAGCTCGGGGTCTTGCCCTGCGCTCAAGCTCAGCAGGGCCGTGCCGAACGGCACGACGCCGAGCTGCATCAGCCGCAGCATCTCCTGGCCGCGAATGCCGGCGCGGTCGAACGGCACGATCTCGGCGCTGACGCGTCCGCCGCTGAGCTTGCCGAGCTCCTGCGTCCAGAACGGCTCTTCATGACGCGTGAACTGGTTGACGCCGGCCAGACCGCCGACGATGCGCAGGCGAATCGGCGCATCGCTTTGCGCTTGCACCGCTGGCGCGACGCTGAGCACCGACGCCGCGGCGAGGGCTGTGATCCAACGATGTGCGAGTCCCGACTTCAAGTGGTGATGCATGCGTGTCTGTTCGATCGCGCATTATCGGCACGCCGGGGCCGATTCATGACCGCCGCGTTGATGTTGATCAAGCGCAGTCAGTGCACAGTGGACAGCGCGCCCTGCTCGTACCAGCGTGCCAGCGTCGCGCGCTCGGCGTCCGTGATCTGCGTCACGTTATTCAGCGGCATCGTCTTCTGCAGTACCGCTTGCTGGTAGATCTGCTGCGCATGTGCCGCAATCAGCGCCGGCGTGTGCAGCTGGATGTTCTTGTTGGCGAGCTGCTCGTTGTGACACTGCACGCAGCGCTGCGAGACGACCTGCTGTACCTGAGCGAAGCTGACCGAGGCCGGCGTCGCGGTCGCTGCTTGGCGCGTCGGCGCGAGCCACGCGACGACGCCGGCAATGATGATGCAACCTGCCGCCGCAGTGCCCCACGGCGGCGCGCGCCGCTGCACCAGCGCCTGGTGGCGCGCGACGAAGAAGTGGCGGATCAGCGCGCCGGCGCCCATCACGAGCACGAGCACCAGCCAGTTGCGCGGCGCGCCGTACAGAAAGCCGTAGTGATTGCTGAGCATCGCCACCAGCACCGGCAGCGTGAAGTAGGTGTTGTGCACGCTGCGCTGTTTGGCGCGCTGGCCGTGCAGCGCTCCGACCGGCTCGCCCGCTCTCATCTGCGCGATGACCTTGCGCTGGCCCGGAATGATCCAGAAGAACACGTTGGCGCTCATCGCCGTGGCCATCATCGCGCCGACCAGCACGAAGGCCGCGCGCCCGGCATACCACCGGCACGCGAGCCACGAGGCGAGCACGATGAGCGCGAAGACGAGCACGCTGACGATGCGCTCGCCGTGGCGGCGCTGGCCCCACACGCGGCAGATCGAATCGTAGGCAAGCCAGAAGACCGCGAGGAACGCGAGCGTCGTCGCGCCGGCCGCAGCGGGCGTCCAGTCATGCACGCGCTTGTCGATCAGGAAGCTGTCGGCTTGATAGAGGTACATCACGCTGAACAGCGCGAAGCCGGTCAGCCAAGTCGAGTAACTCTCCCAATAGAACCAGTGCAGGTTCTGCGGAATGCGCGGCGGGGCGACGAGATATTTTTGCGGGTGATAGAAGCCGCCGCCATGCACTGCCCACAGCTCGCCGTCGACCCCCTTGGCTTTTACGTCAGCGTCTTCCGGCGGCGTGAGGCTGTTGTCGAGGAAGACGAAGTAGAACGACGCGCCGATCCACGCGATCGCGACGACCACATGCGCGAAGCGCAGCAGCAGATTGACCCAGTCGAGGACATACGGACTCATCGCTGGTGGACTGTATACAGTTCGGTGGGTCAGCTTCCGCGATAGGTCGAATACGACCAGGGGCTCGCGAGCAGCGGCACATGGGTGTGGGCCGCAGCGTCGGCGACCCCGAAGTCGAGCGTCACCCGATCGAGAAACGGCGGATCGGACAAGACCGCACCGCGCTGCCTGAAATAGGCCGCCACGTCGAACACGAGCCGATAGCGGCCCGCGTGCAGCGCGGCGCCTTCGAGCAGCGGCGTGTCGGCACGGCCGTCGGCGTTGAGCTGCAGCGACTTGAGCGCATCCGCCAGGTCGCCGCTCAGCCGGTACAGAGTGAGCGCCATGCCGGCTGCCGGAACGCCGTGCATCGTGTCGATGACGTGGGTGGTGAGCTGTCCCATGGTGGGTCGGCCTTTCGCTTGCAATGCCCCACAAAGTGTATACACTTTGCCGCAACCACGCTGCACGATGAGACCCGAGCGCGAACGCAATGTCGTCGATCTGCCGAAACTGCGGCGCAAGCCGGCGCTCGCAGCGAACGACATCGGCTCGACCGAGCGCATCGTCGAATCGATCACGACCGCGATCGTCGAGCGCCGCTTGACGCCGGGCACCAAGCTCGCCGAGCAAAAGATCGCCGACATCTTCAAGGTCTCGCGCACCATCGTTCGCCAAGCCTTGAACCGATTGAGCCGCGACAAGCTGGTGACGCTGGAGCCGGCGCGCGGCGCGCGGGTCGCGCAGCCGAGCGTCGAGGAAGCACGCCAGGTGTTCGAGGTGCGTCACATGCTGGAGTCGGCGCTGATGCGCAAACTCGCGGCACGCATCACACGCGAGCAGGTGGCCGAGTTGCGTGCGCATCTTTCGGCCGAGCGCACGTCGATCCAACGCGCCGACGTGCCGGGACGCACGCGCTTGCTGACCGACTTTCACGTCGTGCTGGCCGCCATGCTCGGCAACCACACGCTGGCGCAACTGCTGGCCGACCTGTTGTCGCGCTGCTCGCTGATCGCACTGATGTACCAGTCGGCACACTCGGCCGAGCACTCGCTCGCCGAGCATGCGGCCATCGTCGATGCGCTCGAGAACCGTGATGCACGCGCGGCGCAGCGGCTGATGGACGCGCATCTGCGCAGCGTCGAGCGAAGCCTGCATCTGGAGGCGGCGCTGCGCATTTCCCCTCTCCAAGGGAGAGGGAGAACACCATGAGCAGCTACCCGCGCGATCTGATCGGCTACGGCGAACATCCGCCGCACCCGCAGTGGCCGGACAACGCACGTATCGCCATTCAGTTCGTGCTGAACTACGAGGAAGGCGGCGAGAGCTCGGTGCTGCATGGCGATGCCGGCAGCGAGCAGTTCCTGTCCGAGCTGTTCAACCCGCCGAGCTATGCGGCGCGGCACATGAGCATGGAGTCGATCTACGAGTACGGATCGCGCGTCGGAGTGTGGCGGCTGCTGCGCGAGTTCGAGCGGCGCGGGCTGCCGCTCACCGTGTTCGGCGTCGGCATGGCCTTGCAGCGGCACCCCGACGTGACGCAGGCTTTTGTCGAGCTCGACCATGAGATCACCTGCCATGGCTGGCGCTGGATCCACTACCAGAGCGTCGACGAAGCGACCGAGCGCGAACACATGCGTCTCGCGGTCGACGCGATCACGCAACTGACCGGCGAGCGCCCCCTCGGTTGGTACACCGGCCGCGACAGCCCGA
>VBCQ01000138.1:0-1812 GCA_005882155.1 Betaproteobacteria bacterium | reverse complement strand
GCACCTCGTGGTGCCCTACACGCTCGACTGCAACGACATGCGCTTCGCGTTGCCGCAAGGCTTCGCGACCGGCGACGATTTCTTCAGCTACCTGCGCGACAGCTTCGACGTGCTGTATGCCGAGGGCGCCGAGGCGCCGAAGATGATGAGCATCGGCATGCACTGCAGGCTGCTCGGACGACCCGGGCGCTTCAAGGCACTGCAGCGCTTTCTCGATCATGTCGAAGCGCACGACCGCGTCTGGGTCTGCAAGCGAATCGACATCGCGCGGCATTGGCGCGAGCGATTTCCGGCTGCGGTGATCGATGGAGCGGGCCGATGAGCTTGACCCTGGAGCAATTCAATGCGGCAACCGCGGCGCGCGCATTGGCGTACCTCGACGGCGTCTACGAACATTCACCGTGGGTGATCGAAGCGGCGCTCGCCGAGCGGCCGTTCAAGAGTCTCGCCCAGCTCAAGCTCGCGCTCGCCAACATCGTTCGCACCTCTTCGCGCGAGCGGCAGCTCGGCCTCGTGCGCGCGCATCCCGAGCTCGCTGCGAAGGCCGGTGCGTTGACGGCCGAGTCGACACACGAGCAATCGACATCGGGCCTCACGCATTGCATGCCCGATGAGCTCGCGACCTTGCAGCGGCTCAACGCCGACTACAAGTCGAAATTCGGCTGGCCGTTCATCCTCGCAGTGCGCGGTCCGCGCGGGGTTGGGCTGACGCGCGCCGAAATCATCGCGACCTTCGAGCGGAGGCTGCAGGGTCACCCCGACTTCGAGCTTGCCGAGTGCTTGCGCAATGTTCATCGCATCGCCGAGATTCGATTGAACGACAAGTTCGGTGTCACGCCCGATCTGGGCAATCAGGTGTGGGATTGGGCCGAAACGCTGGCGCGGTACAGCGACCCGGGATATGCAGAAGCGGGGCAGCTCACCGTCACTTACCTCACCGATGCGCATCGCGCGTGCGCGCGGCAGATCGTGCTGTGGATGAACGAATGCGGGTTCGATGAGGTGAGGATCGACGCGGTCGGGAATGTGGTGGGGGTGTATTTCGGCGTCGACCGAAGTGTCGAACGCTTGCTCACCGGGTCGCATTACGACACCGTTCGCAACGGCGGCAAATACGATGGGCGGCTGGGCATCTTCGTGCCGATGGTGTGCGTGCGTGAATTGCATCGGCGTGGCGAGCGACTGCCGTTCGGCATCGAGGTGGTCGGCTTCGCGGAGGAAGAAGGACAGCGCTACAAGGCGACGTTTCTCGGGTCGGGCTCGCTGATCGGTCAGTTCGACCCGGCATGGCTCGATCAAGAAGATGCCGACGAGATCACGTTGCGCGAGGCGATGGAGCATGCGCGACTGCCCATCGCCGACATCGCAACACTGAAGCGCGACCCCGCGCGCTACCTCGGCTTTGTCGAGACGCACATCGAGCAGGGGCCGGTGCTCAACGAGCTCGACATCCCGCTTGGTGTCGTGACCTCGATCAACGGCAGCGTGCGTCATGTCGGCGAAATGATCGGCATGGCGAGTCATGCCGGCACGACGCCGATGGACCGGCGGCGCGACGCTGCCACCGCGGTCGCCGAGCTTGCGTTGTATGTCGAACAACGCGCGAGCGCGGAGCCCGACGTGGTCGGCACCGTCGGCATGCTCCAGGTGCCGAACGGCTCGATCAACGTCGTGCCGGGTCGCTGCCGGTTCAGCCTCGACTTGCGCGCCACCACCGACGCGAAGCGCGATGCGCTGGCGATCGATGTCGTCGCCGAGCTGAAACGCATCACCGAACGACGCGGCCTGCACTGCACGCTGGAAGAAACCTTG
>VBCQ01000137.1 GCA_005882155.1 Betaproteobacteria bacterium | reverse complement strand
CAGCACGAAGTAGCCATGCGCGATGCGCTTGCCGAACGCGCTTTCCTTCGCCGCCAGCTCGTCGAAGTGCATGTAGAAGTAGTCGCCCGAGATGCCGCCGAAGGCGACGATGTCGGCCTCGCTGACGGTGCGCCGATGCGTCAGCAGCGAGTCGCCGATCTGCAGATCCTCGAAGTGCTTGCGGAACGGATGCAGGTCCGACTCGCGCAGCGCTGCACCCCGAACATGCTCGCCGGTGATCGCCGCGAGCATCGTCGGCGAGCCCTGCACCGCCGTGCGCTGCAGGTAATGCTTGACCGCGCGCAGTCCGCCCAGTTCTTCCCCACCGCCGGCGCGACCCGGACCGCCGTGCTTGAGCATCGGCAGCGGCGAGCCATGGCCGGTCGACTCGGCCGCGGCGACACGGTCGAGCACGAGCAGGCGTCCGTGCAGCGCGGCGATACGCGGAATCACACGGGCCGCGGTCGTCGGATCCTTCGTCACCAGTGTTCCAACCAAGCTGCCGCGGCCACGTGCCGCCAGCGTCAAGGCTTCATCGAGACCGTCGTAGGCCATCAAGGTGCTGACTGGGCCGAAGGCCTCGACATCGTGGACCGCGTCGTGATGCAAGGGGTCGCGGCTGAGCAGCAGCGTCGGCGCGAAGAACGCGCCTTCGGACACGCCGTCGCCCTGCGGCGCGAAGCCGTCGCGCTCGCCATACACGAGCTCAGCGCCTTGCATCAGCGTCGCAACGCGCTCGGCCACGTCGGAGCGCTGCGCGTGCGACGCGAGCGCGCCCATGCGAACGTCCTCGCGCGCGGGGTCGCCGACGACGGTCTTCGCCAGCCGCGCGCGCAGCCGCGTCGCGACCGCATCGACCTGCGATCGCGGCACGATCGCGCGGCGGATCGCGGTGCACTTCTGGCCCGCCTTCACCGTCATCTCGCGCGCGACTTCCTTGACGAAGAGATCGAACTCTTCGTCGTCGGGCGACACGTCGGGCGCGAGGATCGCGCAGTTCAGCGAGTCGGCCTCGGCATTGAATGGGATCGAGTGGCGCACGATGTTCGGATGCACGCGCAGCTTCGCCGCTGTGTCCGCCGACCCGGTGAAGGTGACGACATCCGATCCGTCGAGGCAGTCGAGCAAGTCGCCGGTGCTGCCGATGACGAGCTGCAAGCTGCCATCGGGCAGCAGCCCCGAGCTGTGCATCAAGCGCACCGCCGCTTCGGTGAGGTAGCTCGTCGCGGTGGCGGGCTTCGCGATGCACGGCATGCCCGCCAGAAAACTCGGCGCGAACTTCTCGAGCAGGCCCCAGACCGGAAAGTTGAACGCATTGATGTGCACGGCGACACCGCCGCGCGGCACCAAGATGTGCGTGCCGGCGAAACCGCCCTTCTTGCCGAGCGCGATCACCGGCCCTTCGTGCACCAGGTTGCCCGATGGCAGCTCGTTGCTGCCGATGCCGGCATATGCCGCCAGCGTCGCGCTGCCGCCTTCGATGTCGATCCAGCTGTCGGTGCGCGTCGCGCCGGTGTGCGCCGAGATCGCGTACAGCGCTTCCTTGTGCTCGACGAGAAATTTCGCGAGCGAGCGCAGTCGCTGCGCTCGCTGCTGGAAGTCCAGCGCGAGCAGCGAGGGCAAGCCGACCCGGCGTGCGTGGTCGACCGCCCCGCGAAAGTCGATCGTCTCGGCGTGCGTGCTCGCGACCGGGCGCCCGTTGACGGCGCTGAGCAGAACCTGCGCGCCCTGCTGGCCGATCCAGCGGCCACCGATGAAGCTTTGAAGCGTCGGAATCATGAGGCTCTCCATCATTCGGCGGACTGGTACTTCCAGGCGCCCTTCTCGATCCGCACCATCACGCGCGCGCGCTGGTCGAGCCCGAGGTGGTCGGTGGTCGACATGTTGAAGATGCCGTGCGCGCCGCGCAGCTCCTTCACTTGCTCGAGCGCATCGCGCAGCGCCGCGCGGAAGGCCGGCGTGCCGGGCTGCGCCTTCTTCAATGCAGCGGGAATCGCCGCAGCCATCAGCTGCCCGGCGTCCCACGCATGCGCGCCGAAGGTCGACACGCTGCCCTTGCCGTAAGCGGCCTCGTAGGTCGACACATAGGCCATCGCGGATTTCTTCAGCGGATGGCTCGCGGGGAGCTGATCGGCAACGAGCACCGGGCCGGCCGGCAGCCATGTGCCCTCGACATCCTTGCCGCCGACGCGCAGGAAGTCGGCATTCGCGACGCCGTGCGTCTGGTACAGCTTGCCGCCGTAGCCGCGCTCCTTCAGCGTCTTCTGAGGCAGCGCGGCGGGCGTGCCGGATCCGGCGACGAGGATCGCGTCGGGCTTCGCGGCCAGCAGCTTGAGCACCTGTCCGGTGACCGAGGTGTCGGTGCGTGCATAGCGCTCATTGGCCACGACGTGGATCTTCTTCAGCTCGGCCGCTTTGCTGAACTCCTGGAACCAGCCTTCGCCGTAGGCATCGGAAAACCCGATAAAGCCCACTGTCTTCACGCCGTTGTTGGCCATGTGCTCGGCGATCGCGAGCGACATCATGATGTCGTTCTGCGGCGTCTTGAAGACCCAGCGCTTCTTCGCGTCGACCGGCTCGACGATGCGATACGACGCCGCCATCGAGATCATCGGCGTCTGGTTCTCCGCGACCACGTCGATCATCGCGAGCGAGTTGGGCGTCGTCGTCGAGCCGAGCACGATGTCGACCTTGCTCTCGACGATCAGCTTGCGCGCATTGCTGACCGCGGCCGTCGTGTCGCTCGCATCGTCGAGCACGATGTAGTTGATCTTCTGCCCGGCAATCGTCTTCGGCATCAGCGCGATCGTGTTCTTCTCGGGAATGCCGAGCGACGCCGCGGGGCCCGTCGCCGACAGGGTGACGCCGACGTTGATGTCGGCATGCGCGACACCGGCTGTCAGCAGTGCGGCAACGAGGGCGATCGATCTGAAGAGCTTCATGGGGTTGTCTCCTTGAGGTTGGACGGCGATCAATCGGTGACAGGCTCTCGGGCCGGCCGCACGCTGCGTTGCGGCCGCCTCACCGCCGGCAGCCCGCCGAGGAAAAGGTCGGCCACGATCGGCGCCATCGCGTCGTAGTCGAGCCGACCGTCGGGGCGCATCCAGGTGAACATCCAGTTGATCATTCCGAACAACAGCATCGTCAGCGGCTTCGCCAATGCAGCCCTCTTGAGATCAGGGCGCAAGGCCGCGACGACGCGCGCGAATCCATCGACCACGATGCGCTGCTTGTCGAGTACGCGCTCGCGATCCTCGGTCTCGAGAAACTTCACGTCCTCGGTCAGCACGCGGTGTGCGTATTGCGCGCCGGCGTATTCCTCGACGATGCGCCGGATCAATTCGCGCAATCGCGGCTCGGCGGGGAGACCTTGCGCTTCGACGCTGGTGACCAGCTCTTCGAGCCGCGATACATGCGTCTCGGCGATGCTGACCAGCAGCTCGTACTTGTCGCGGTAGTAGTGATACAGCGACGCCTTCGAGAACCCGCAGGCCTGCGCCACTTCGTTCATCGACGTCGCGGGGTAGCCGCGATGGGCGAACAGCTCGGCCGCGCGCGCGAGGATCATCTCGCGCTGGTCGTCGTAGGCAGGAGAGCGTCCGCGGGCCATGGCGAAATGCTCAGCGCTCGTCGAACGACAGCACGACGCGTTCGGTCAGCGGGTGGGCCTGGCAGGTCAGCACGAAGCCGGCGGCGACTTCGTTCTTGTCGAGCGCGAAGTTGCGCTCCATCCGCACTTCGCCTTCGATGAGCTTCGCGCGGCAGGTGCCGCAGACGCCCGAGGTACACGAGAAAGGCACCTCGAGGCCGGCGGCCGACGCGCAGTCGAGGATGCTCGGCTGGTCGCGGCGGTACTCGATCTCGCGCCGCAAGCCGTCGCGCAGGATGATGATGCGCGAGCGCTCCGCATCGCCCGGCAAGGCCTCGTGGATGACGGCGCCGACCTGAGCACCGTCGGTCTGCGCGACGCCGAAGCGCTCGATGTGGATGCGCTCGTCGGGCACGCCCGCCGCGAGCAACGCCGCTTCGGCCTCGTCGTTCATCTGGTACGGGCCGCAGATGTACGCATGGGCGATGTCGTCGGCTGGCACGACGCTGCGCAGGAACTCCCCGATCTTGTCGCGATTCATCAAGCCCATGTTCAGCGGC
>VBCQ01000136.1 GCA_005882155.1 Betaproteobacteria bacterium | reverse complement strand
AGACCGGAGAAGTCCTGGGCGTGTTGAACATGGTGACGTTGAAGGGGACCCGGGAGTCGGCTCTGACGCATCCTTCGGGGATCAGCTACGCCGTCCCGGTGAGCTTTGTGAAACAGCTCGTGCTGCATTCGCAGCGCAAGTGAAGTAGGCTGCGCGTCCCGAACAGCGAGGCACGGACATGGCCGCTCAGATCACACCCATCGAGCAGATTCTCGATTTGGCTCGCTGGGCTCCGAGCGGAGACAACACGCAGCCGTGGCGCTTCGAGATCGTCCACGACCAGGCGGTGGTCGTCCATGGCTACGACACACGCGACCACTGCGTCTACGACCTCGACGGTCATCCAAGCCAGATTTCGCTCGGTGCTTTGCTCGAAACGATTGCGATCGCAGCGACCGCTCAAGGATGGCGGGTCGAGACGTCGAGGCGAGCCGATATGCCGGACACAGCGCCGACGTTCGATGTGCGATTTGTGCCCGACGCTCAGCTCGCGCCCGACCCCTTGGTGGCGCAAATTCGCGTCCGCAGCGTGCAGCGGCGACCGATGCGAACGCGCTCTCTGAGCCCGGCAGAGAAGCAGACGCTCGAGGCTTCGCTGGGTGGCGCCTTCAGCGTCCACTGGCTCGAAGGCTTTGACGTTCGGCTGAAGAGCGCCCGGCTGATGTTTGCCAACGCCAAGCTTCGCTTGACGATGCCCGAGGCGTACCAAGTGCATCGCGAGGTCATCGAATGGAATGCGCGCTACAGCGACGACAAGGTTCCGGATCAAGCCTTGGGCGTGGATCCGATCACTGCCAAGTTGATGCACCACGTACTGGGAAGCTGGGAGCGCGTGAGGTTCTTCAATCGGTATCTGGCGGGCACGGTGGCGCCTCGCCTGCAGATGGATTTGATCCCGGGCGTCTTGTGCGCCGCGCACTTTGTGCTGCTGGGCGCGAACACGGCGAGGTCGATCGACGACTACGTGAGCGCCGGCAGGGCCATGCAGCGCTTCTGGCTGACCGCGACATCGCTCGGTCTGACGCTGCAGCCCGAAATGACGCCGTTGATCTTCTCGCGGTATGTGCGCGAGCGGCGCCGCTTTTCCGACGAGCCCGGCATGGACGAGCAGGCGCGCTCACTGGCCGACAGGCTCGACGCCCTTGTCGGTGAGAAAGACGCACAGCGTGCCGTCTTCATGGGCCGCATCGGTGCGGGCCCGCCGGCCAAGTCTCGCTCGACCCGGCGAAGGCTCGAGGACCTGATTACAGCGACTTCAGGAGCTGGCTGACCTCTTCGTGCCCGGCGAATTGCGGGCCGATCTTCGACAGCTGCAGCAGTTCGTCCCTGGCACGTCCCTTGTCGCCTGCCATGACATAGATCTTGGCCAGCGTGAGCCGCAGCGCGGGATTGTTGGTCTGGATTTCGATCGCCTTCTTCTGCAGCGTGATGGCCTTATCGAACTGGCTTTCCTCAGCCAGAATCATTGCCAGCGTGTCCATGAAGATCGGCTGCCCCGGCGCGATGCTGTTGGCCTTCTCGGCATAGGCGAGCGCATTCTTCTTCTTCAGCTTCGAGGTCAGCCATGCCAGGTTGTTCAGCGCAGCTGCATTGTCGGGCCTGAGCTGAATGACACCGAGGTAGTTCGATTCCGCCTGCGCGTAGTCGCCCTGCGAAAGCGCCAGATCGCCGAGATGAAATCGGAAGTCTGCGTCCTTCGGAAACTCAGTCAACCATCCGCTGGCGAATTTCTCGGCCTCAGCCTTGCGGCCCGCGGTCAGCAAGACGGAATGCAGCTTGATCGCGAGATCGGTCGACTTGCGCTTCTTCAATCCTGCGCGGTACGCGTTCGCAGCACCATCGAAGTTCTTCAGCGCCGCCTCGACGTCGCCTTCGAAGAGGTATCCGATGCCTTCGTTGGAGCGCTGCTTCTGCACCGATTGCGCCAGCGCCAGCGCCTCCTGCGAGCGTCCGCCGGCCAACTCGAGCGCCACGAGGTTGCGCTGCGCCTGCAGTGAATCGGGCGCGATGGCCAGCGCTCGCTTCAGGCTCTGAACCGCCATGTCGCTGTTCTTGCTCTTCACGTACACGTCGGCGAGCAGAAGATAGGGCCGCGGCGACTGCGGCAACAGTGTCGCGAGCTTGGTGTAGGAGCTGATTGCCTGGTTGTCGTCTCCCGAAATCACTTGCACATTCCTCAGCGCCTCGACGAGCTGCGCGTTGTCAGGCATCGCCGCGACGGCGTTCTGCCCCGCAACCAATGCCGCCTTGATGTCCTTGTGCTTGACGTAGTGCTGCATCAGGACCAGGCGCGGTCCGATTTCCGACGGGCCCGCCTTGATCGCCTTGTTGATGAGATCGGCGACCTCTTCCTTGCTGCCACCCGCGAGCGAACGCAGCCCGGCGATGGCCAACAATGCCTTGTCATTCGACGGTTGGAGGCTCAGCAATTTCTCGAAGCGTGCCGTCGCATCCTTGATCTTTCCTTGCGCGAGATCTATCGCGGCGAGGCTGTCGACAGCGGGGAAATACGCGGGATCGAGTGCCACCGCCCGCTCGAAACTCTTGCGTGCCCCATCCACGTCCATGCGCGACAGCTGGATTCTTCCGCGCAGGCTCGGTGCCAGCGGCTTATGCGGTTGCTTGCGCTCGAGCGCGTCGACTGCCTTCAAGGCGCCGTTCAGATCCTTGCTGTCGAAGCGCACGCTGATCAAGGCGAGGTCGGCCGTCGTGCCGCTGTCGGCGGCAGCGATGTCTTGCAGTTCGCTGAACGCGGCATCCGCGTTCCTTGGTCGCGCGAGTGAAGTACTCGGCGGCTTTCTTCATGTCGCCGTTCTGCAAATACGCCTCGGCAACCAGCGGAAACAGATCTGGGTCAGGCACCCGCGCCTCGACGGCCGGCAGCAGCGTGTTCAATGCCTTGGCGGGCTGTCCCGAGCGCAGATAGGTCTGCGCAAGCAGGCGCCGGGCCGCGCGATGGCCCGGCGCCTGTTGCAAGGTCTGGCTCAAGTATTTCTCGGCCTGACTGAGCGACCCCATCTCGTATTCGACTGCGCCGGCCAGATGGAGCGCCCTCGAGTAGTTCGGCGCCCCCCGCAGCAACTGCTGCGCAAGCTGTCGGGCGTTGACGAGGTCGTGCTGACGCAACGCGAGCAGGGCTTCGAAATACTTGGTCTGCGCCTGGTTCGGAAAGAACTTCTTCAGTTCCTCGAGCTGAGCCTTGGCGGCGTTGAGATCGTTGTTTCCGAGGGCGATCGTGATGATGCCGGTGTGCGATGGCAGCAAGTCCTGCTTGATCGCGAGCGCCTTTCGATACGCGGTGACTGCCGCAGCGCCGTCGCCCTTGCCGAGGAACTGCAGGTCGCCCTTGAGTTGCCATGCGGTCGCTTGGTCGGGGTGGCTCTGCAGGATCTTGTCGACCATCTGCAGGGCAGTGTCGGGGTCGCCTCTGCTCGCCACCGTCAGGGCCTGCAACTGCAGTGCGGGCACGTAGCCCGGGACGGCTTTCAAAGCCGCGGCGAGAGCGGCGTCGGCTTCCTGTTTCTTGCCGATTCCCGAGTACGCAAGTGAAATCGACGTGCGCAAATCGGCCGAAGCGGCTGCTTGCGGCAGGTCGAGGGCTGCGTACTGGTCGAGCAGATCCTTGTATCGTCCTTCGGCCACCATCGCTCGCGCCAGAACAGGAACGACCACCCCGGCCGGCTGGCCCAGATCGAGCGCACGCCGAAGCTCGACCGACGCGCCGTTCGGGTCTCCAGTGGCAAGCAGCATCTGCCCGAGCAGAAGCCGAGCTTCGGCGTGGTCCGGATCCTTCTGCAGCGCCGACTTGAGCTGAACGATCGCCGCCTTTTCATCCGACTTGGCGAT
>VBCQ01000135.1 GCA_005882155.1 Betaproteobacteria bacterium | reverse complement strand
GTCAGCGTGCTCGCGGTCATCAGCCGCGGTCCCGGGCCGCCGTTGGGCTCGTCGACATCCATTGGTGAAAGGGTTGATGTTTCTGTTGGCATGAGCAAACTCCTCGTGCAAACGACAAGTCCTGCACTGCGGCAAGCACCGTGCCCGGCATCCGTCTTGCTCGTTCGATCCAAGGTCCACCACAGGAGTTCGCCATGAAGCCGACAAAGCAGCCGCACGAGCAGCAAACGCATGAACATCCGCAGGGCGGCCCGAAGCCGACGCCGCAAAAAGATCGGCAAGACGACTTGCAAAAGCAGCCGTTACCGGGATCGCCATCGCCAATCGATCGCGACGCGGTGCCGAGTGCCGACAACGCGGGACGGCCATTCCGCCCGATCGAATCGGACAGCGATACCGATGAGGATTCGAGAAGCCGGCGGCGCGACTTAGGGCCTTGAGGACTTTCTCCCTCACACCATCTTCTGCGGCTGCACCCAGCGATCGAAATCCTCCCCCGCAACCCCCATTGCGATCGCCGCATCGCGCAGCGACGTTCCTTCTGCATGCGCCTTCTGCGCGATCTTTGCCGAGCGGTCGTAGCCGATGTGCGGCGTCAGCGCCGTCACGAGCATCAGCGAGTTCGCGAGCAGTTGCGCAATGCGGTCGGGGTTGGCGCGAACGCCCTGCACGCAGTTCGCATCGAAGCTCGTCATCGCGTCGCCGAGCAGCCGAATGCTTTGCAAGAGGTTGTGCGCGATCAGCGGCTTGAAAGTATTGAGCTCGAAATTCCCCGACGCCGCACCGATGCCGAGCGCCACATCGTTGCCGATGACCTGGCAACACACCATCGTCAGCGCCTCGCACTGCGTCGGGTTGACCTTGCCCGGCATGATCGAGCTGCCCGGCTCGTTCTCCGGCAGGCTCAGCTCGCCGAGGCCGCAACGCGGTCCCGACCCAAGCCAGCGCAGATCGTTGGCGATTTTCATCAGTGCAATCGCTGTCGTCTTCAACGCCGCATGCAGGCTCGCCAGCGGGTCGTGCGACGCCAGCGCCGCGAACTTGTTGGCCGCGCTGACGAACGGCACACCGAGCTCGCGTGCGAGCACCGCAGCTACACGTGCCCCGAACTCGGGATGCGTGTTCAAGCCGGTGCCCACGGCCGTGCCGCCGAGCGCGAGCTCATGCACCGCCGGCAAGCTCACGACGATGGCTGCAGCCGCATGCGCAAGCTGCGCTTCGTAGCCGGAAAATTCCTGTCCGAGCGTCAGCGGTGTCGCGTCCTGCAGATGCGTGCGGCCGATCTTCACCAGGTCCTTGAAGTCCTCCGACTTCGCAGCGAGCTGCTCGCGCAACGCATGCAGCGCTGGCAGCAGCTTGTGCTCGACCGCGAGCGATGCAGCCACATGCATCGCGGTCGGGAAGACGTCGTTCGACGACTGGCCGAGGTTCACGTGATCGTTGGGATGAACGAGGCGGCCGCTGCCGCGCGGACCACCGAGGCGCTCGGACGCGAGGTTGGCGAGCACCTCGTTGATGTTCATGTTCGTCTGCGTGCCCGAACCGGTTTGCCAGACCGACAACGGGAACTCGTCGGCAAGCCGCCCGCTCAGCACCTCCTGCGCCGCGAACGCTATCGCGCCGGCCTTGTCGGCATCGAGCAGACCCAGATCGCAGTTGACCTGCGCCGAAGCTCGCTTCACATGCGCGAGAGCAGCGATCAGCTCGGCCGGCATGCGCTCGGTGGAAATCTTGAAGTTCTGGATCGAGCGCTGGGTCTGGGCACCCCAGAGGCGAGCGTTGTCCACCGCGACGTCACCCATCGAATCTCTTTCAACGCGCGTTGACATCGCCGGTCTCCCGTTGCTGCGATGAGCAAATGGTAGGACGTTCATGAAATGGCAAATTTTTCCGACCCCGAAGCAGGGTGACCTCGCGTATTCACCTAGCCGCGCTCACCCCTCGCAGAAGACCGGCGGCATGGCCGATGCGGGCACACCGATTGCTACTCGTTCTGTTCATGCCCTGAGTCAGGAGGCCCCGTGCAGTCACTCGCGTCGTATCCCATTTCCCGCAGCACCGTGCCCGTCGAGGCGCCCGAGCGAACCGTGCTGTACGTCGAGGACCACGTGGTCAATGTACTGTTGATGCAAGCACTTTTTGCCAAGCGGCCGGCAGTGAGGCTCGAAGTTGCAAGCACGGCCGAGCTGGGCCTGCGTGCCGCCGCGGACCACAGACCCGATTTGCTGCTGCTCGATCTGCGACTGCCCGATTGCCACGGCAGCGAGCTGCTGCAGCGCATGCGCGCCCTGCCCGGCTTGGCGAACGTTCCGGCGATCGCGGTGACGGCGGAGGAGCGCTTCGAGTTGCACGGCACCAGCTTCATGGAAGTGTGGATGAAACCGCTGGACATCACGCGTACGCTGCAGCGCCTCGATGAGGTGCTTGCGTCCAAGGCGCCCGAGCCCGTGTGCGCACCCGAGCCGGCTGCGGCCCCAGCGGTCACGGTGCACCGCGACTGGACCCCATCGGACAAACGCGCCCGTGCCGCAGCGCGCGCTTGGACCGTGACGCACAGCTTGCCCGGACATGCACTCGGTGGCTCGGGTCTGCGCTCGCTGCAGGCGCAAGAAGACGACGCCGAGCGCTGGCAGATCTGACGAGGCAACGCCCGAGACGGCGCGGCATCCCATTTGCCGTCTGACGGCGTGTCCATCGTCTTCGATATCAGCCACGTCACCGAGTACCGATACGCCAAGCCGGTCGGTTTCGGCGAGCATCGGTTGATGTTTCGTCCACGCGACAGCCACGATTTGCGCGTTCTCGCGACCGACCTGAAGGTCGATCCCGAAGCGGTCGGCGTGCGCATGATCCAGGACGTGTATTCGAACTCGATCGCGTTGGTGCAGCCGCGCAGCCCGGCCGATCGGCTGCGCCTGACCTGCTTGTTCACGGTCGAAGCGACCGGCTCGCGTCCGCTCGAATTGCCGCTCAGTCCCGGCGCGCTCGAGTATCCGTTCGAGTACAGCGCCGAAGACCGCATCGCGCTGCAGCACTACCTCGCGCCCTACTACGACGCCGACGCCATGCTGATGTCGTGGGCGCGCTCGTTCATCCGCAATGACGGACCGACCGGCAGCCGCGAGTTGCTGGTCGAGATGACGCAGGCGATTCGCAACAGCATGAGTTATCAGCCGCGCGACGGGGAAGGCGTGCAGGCGCCGAGCGAAACGCTGACGAGTAAGAGCGGCAGCTGCCGCGACTTCGCGACGCTGATGATCGAGGCGGTACGCCGGCTCGGCTATGCAGCACGCTTCATCTCGGGCTACGTGTACACGCCGGGGCTCGACGCCGCGGCGCCGTCGAAAGCGACTGCCGGGGCGACGCATGCGTGGCTGCAGGTCTACCTACCCGGAGCCGGCTGGCTCGCGTTCGACCCGACCAACAATTTGATTGGCGGCACCGATTTGATTCGCGTCGGCGTCGCCCGCCACG
The DNA here is from genome assembly GCA_005882155.1 of Betaproteobacteria bacterium. Lineage (GTDB taxonomy): Bacteria > Pseudomonadota > Gammaproteobacteria > Burkholderiales > Burkholderiaceae_C > Albitalea. Next base: position 5,583 of record VBCQ01000135.1, on the reverse strand, counting down.
CGAGCCTCGCGTCACCGGTCAGCGGCTCGTGGCAAGGGGTGACGAGCGACTACCTCGGGATGACGGTGGATGTGCAGGTGACGAAGCGAGAGTGAGGGGACTTTCTCCCTCTCCGTTCGGGAGAGGGAGTCATTCATCAGGCCTCTCCGTCCGACGGCAATTCGCCGAACGCCGAGTCGCCTTCGCGCACCGGCACTGTCGAGTATTCCTTCAGCCGGTTGTATAGCGTCTTCAAGCTCACGCCCAAGGTAGCGGCGGTCTTCTCTTTGTGGCGGCCGAAGTACTCGAGCGTTGCCAGCGTGACCTGCCGCTCGATCTCGGCGAGCGGCGTGCCGACGCGAATCGACAGCACCGGCGCGCCGGTCATCGCCGGCAGCGGCGCGTCGCCATTCGGCAGGCATTCGTCGACGATGGTGTTGTCCACCGCCATCACGTACGCGCGGTGCACGATGTTGCGCAGCTCGCGCACGTTGCCCGGCCAGCGGTAGCCGCAGAGCCGAGAAACGGCCGCCGGCGCGAAATGCTTCGCAACGCCTTCGCGACGCGAGATCTCGTCGAGGAAATGCGCGGCGATCAGCGGGATGTCGTCGGCGCGCTCGCGCAGCGGCGGCAGGTGGATCGGGAACACGTTGAGCCGATACAGCAGGTCTTCGCGCAGCTTGCCGGCGGCCACCGCCTGCAGCGGCGGGCGGTTGGTGGCGGCGATCATCCGCACATCGGTCTCGAGCACTTGGGTCGAACCGACGCGCATGAAGGTGCCGGTCTCGAGCACGCGCAGCAGCTTGACCTGCAGGTCCAGCGGCATCTCGGTGATTTCGTCGAGGAACAGCGTGCCACCGCTCGCGCGCTCGAAGAAGCCCTGGTGTTGCCGGTCGGCACCGGTGAAGCTGCCCTTCTCGTGGCCGAAGATCTCGGACTCGATCAGGTGCGGCGAAATCGCGCCGCAGTTCACCGCGAGGAAGGGCCGCGCGCGGCGCCGGCTCAGATCGTGCACCGTGCGCGCGACGACCTCTTTGCCGCTGCCGCTCTCGCCGGTGATGAACACCGTGACGGCCGTGCCCGAGACGCGCAGGATCTGCTCGTAAACGCGCCGCATTCCGGCCGAGCGGCCCCACAGCAGACCGAAGTGCCCCTCCTGCTCGAGGCCCGACTGCAGGTTGTCGGCTTCGGCACGCAGCGTCGATGGCTTGGTCACGCGCGACAAGATGCCGTGCAGCTGCTTCATGTTGAGCGGCTTCACGAGATAGTCGGCCGCGCCGAGCCGCAGCGCCTGGATCGAGGTCTCGAGGCTCGCGTGGCCGGTGATCAGCACCACCTCGGTATTGGCGAGCTGCTTCGCATCGTCGAACAGCTGCATGCCGTTGCCGTCGGGCAGCATCAGGTCGAGCAGCACGATGTCGGGCTCTTGGAGTGCCATCTGGCGGCGCGCGTCGCGAAGCGAGCCCGCGGTGGCCACGGTGAACCCTTCGGTCGAGATCAGCGCGGCCATCATTTCAGCAGAGTCCGGCTCGTCATCCACTACCAGAGCGTGCGGCATTGTTTACTCCTTCGACTGTCGCTGCCGAATTATGTAGCGATTACCCTCCCCGCATGGCAATTTGACCCAATGTTGCAATGTGAAGCAAGGCTTTCGCGCGGCGCACGCGCGATATCATTTGCGACATTGAATTGTGAGTTAGTTTCCAGCGCAAAGACGTTGGAAACTTCACACTCACGCCGCGTGCCGCTTCGCCCCATGCCGAGGCTTGCTCGGTCCCGCCTTCGGCTCATTCGCCGCCGCATGCCGCCCGCTCTTCGCCGGCGCTGCACCTTCGCCGCGGCGCAGGCTGCGTTGCAGCAGCTCGGTGAGGTCGACGATGTTGCTCGCAGCCGCCTTGGGTTCCACCGCCTCGGGCTGCGTGACGGCTTCGGTCTGGCCGGCTTCGACCTTCTTGCGCACCAGCGCGAGCACTTCGTCGGTGAACTCGTCGCGGAATTGCAGCGGGTCCCACTTCGCAGTCATGTCTTCGACGAGTTGCTCTGCCATCGACATCTCGCGCGCCGTCAGGCCGACGCCCTTCGTGCCTTCGGCCGGAAGATCGAGCTCGGTGAAGGAGCGGATCGCATGGCCCCAGCGCAAGAGGTTGAGCACCATCACCGGGCCTGACGGGACCAGCGCGGCGAGGTGCTGCTTGGTCTGGATCACCACCCGTGCGATGCCGACGCGGCCGGTCTTCAACAGCGTCTCGCGCAGCAGCGCGTAGACCTTCTCGCCGCGACCGATCGGCGACAGGTAGTACGGCCGCTCGAGATAGACGAAGGGGATCTCGGCCATCGACACGAAGCTCTCGATCTCGATCGTCTGCGTCGTCTTCGGATACGCCGCCTTGATCTCCTCATCGGTCAGCACAACGTAATGGTCGCCTTCGTAGGCGATGCCCTTGACGATGTTTTCCTTCTCGATCTCCTTGCCGGTGCGCTTGTTGATGCGCTTGTAGCCCACCGGGTCCATCGTGCGCTTGTCGAGCCAATCGAAGTCCAGGCCGGTGTCGGTGGTGGCCGAATGCAAGGCCACCGGAATGTGCACCAGCCCGAAACTGATGGCGCCTTTCCATAAAACGCGTGAAGCCATGGTTGCCTCCGTCACGTTGCGTTGAGCTTCTTCATCGCCGCCGTCAAGGTCTGACGGGTCTTCGCGTAGCTCGCCCACGGATCCTCGTTCGACTCGAGCCGCTCGTCGGCGTTCGCGATGGTCCATTGATCCGCGCTCTGCAGATCGTGCAGCTCATCCCACGCGCACGGGATCGAGACGCCGAGGCCGGGCCGCGCGCGCGCCGAGAACGCGGCCACCGTCGTCGCGCCGCGCCCGTTGCGCAGGTAGTCGACGAAGATCTTGCCGACGCGGTTGCGCGCACCGCTCTTCGCGACGAAGCGGGTCGGCAGCACGCGCGCGAGATGCTGCACCACCGCTTGCGAGAATCCCTTGACCGTGTCCCAGTCGTCGCGCGGCGTCAGCGGCACGACGATGTGCAGGCCCTTGCCGCCGCTGGTCTTCAGGAAGCTCACGAGGCCGATCTCGTCGAGCAAGGCATGCGTGAGTTCGGCGGCCTCGCGCATTGCCGGCCATGCGACGCCTTCGCCCGGGTCGAGGTCGAAGGTCATGCGGTCGGGCTTCTCGATGTTGCGCGTGGTCGCGTTCCAGGTGTGGAACTCGATGACGTTCATCTGCGCCGCGCCGATCAAGGCGGTGAACGAATCGATCTCCATCATCGCCGGGTGACCCGGGTCGAGCGCCGGATCGAGGTGAGTGATCTCGGGGATGTGCAAGGTGGCGCCGTGTTTCTGGAAGAACAGCTGGCCGTCGATTCCCGACGGCGCGCGCAGCACGGCGAGCGGCCGCCCCTCGAGATGCGGCAGCATGCGCCGCGCGACGTGCAGATAGTGGTTCACCAGGTCGAGCTTGGTGCGACCGGTCGTCTTGTCGATGACGCGCTCGGGGTGGCTGACGCGGATGTCGCCGGGCAATTCGATCGCGGGCTTCTTGCTGCTCGTCGTGCTTGCTTTGGGCGCCGGCGTCTTCTTGCTTTCCTTGTCGGGCTCGGTCGCGAGTTCGCTCGCCGGCAGCGCCGCTTCGATGCCAATGGCGCTCGCCGGCTTGTCGCTGCGCAAGCCGTGAAAGATCGCGTGGCGCACGCGATGATCAGGTGTCCATTCGGAGAACGAAACCTCGGCCACGAGCTTGGGCTTGACCCAGTGGCCCTTCGCATCGGCCGGCGCGTCGGCGAGCGGCGTCTTGTCGGCGGCGAGCGGCGTGAGCTTTTCCTTCAGCGCCTTCAGCGTGCGCGAGTCGAAGCCCGTGCCGACGCGGCCGGCGTAGCGCAGCTTGCCGCTGTCGTCATGGATTGCCAGCAGCAAGGCACCGATGCCGATTCGCGAGCCGGCCGGGTCGGTGTAGCCGGCGATGACGAACTCCTGGCGCTGCGTGCACTTGAGCTTGATCCAGCTCGTCGCGCGGCGCGACACGTAGGGCGCATCGCGCCGCTTGCCGATCACGCCTTCGAGCCGCATCTTGCAAGCGTTGCGCAGAATCTCGTCGGGCTTCGCATGAAAGTCTTCGCTGAAGCGCAGGCGCGGTGAGCTCGCGCCTTTCATCAGCTGCCTCAGCAGCTCGCGCCGCTCGGCGACGCCGACGCTGCGCAAGTCGTGTCCGGCGAAGTACGGAATGTCGAACAGGAAGTATTCGATCTGCTCGGTGCGCGACGCGTCGAACGCGTTCTGCAACGCGTTGAAGTCCGGCGCGCCGTGCTCGCCGGGCACGATGATCTCGCCGTCGAGCCAGCCCGACGGCAGCTTCAGCGCCTGGATCGCCGTGGCGAGGCTCTTCATCTTCGAGGTCCAGTCGTTGCCATTGCGGGTGAACAGCCGAATGTCGTCGCCGTCGATTCGCGTCAGCAGTCGATAGCCGTCGAACTTGATCTCGTAGATCCAGTCTTCGCCCGCCGGCGCGCGGTCGACGAGCGTCGCCAGTTGCGGCGCGAGCGACAGCGGAAGATCGGCCGGCTTCGCACCGGCGGGCAGCTCCGCCGTGCCGGCTTCCGGCTTCGATTCGCTCGTGCGCTTGGCGCTTGCAGCCTTCTTCTTCGCCGCCGGCTGCGCTGGAATCGACGTGCCCGACAACACGCTGTCGGGCAGCTCGTCGACGATGCTGTACTCCGACGCCGGCCGCGCCTCGTCGTCGCGCTCCTTGATCAACAGCCACGGCTCCTGGCGCTCGGCAGCGCGCCCATGCATGCGAACCAGCGTCCAGTGGCCCTTCAGCTTTTCGCCGTGCAATTCGAACTTGAGCTTGCCGGCGCGATAGCCTTCGCGCGGGTCGCCGAGCGGCTCCCAGGTGCCGCGGTCCCACACGATGACGGTGCCCGCGCCGTACTGCTTGGGCGGGATCACGCCTTCGAATTTGCCGTACTCCAGCGGGTGGTCCTCGACATGGACGGCCATTCGCTTGTCGTTTGGATCGAGGCTCGGTCCCTTCGGCACAGCCCAGCTTTTCAGCGCACCGTCGAGCTCGAGCCGGAAGTCATAGTGCAGCCGGCGCGCGGCATGCTTCTGGATCACATAGCTGAGCGCGCGGCCGGTCTTCGCAGCCTTGCCCTTGGGCTCGGGCGTCGTCGCGAAGTCGCGCTTTTCCCGGTATCGATGCAGCAGATCGACCATGTCGTTGACAGCGAGCAATCGGGGTTCCCATCGTCGCGCTGGATTGCGATGTAAGAACTGCGCGAGTAAGTCAGTTCTTGCACGGCGCCAGTGGTCGAGACGTCAACGGGAACGTGGGTTGCCCGCAATGGGGCCCGCCCAAGGCACGAAGGAGTTCGATATGCCCAAGATCAGTGAAGTGATGACGCGCGGCGTCGAGGTCATCGGCCCCGACGAATCGCTGCACCATGCCGCGCAGTTGATGGATGAGCTCAACGTCGGCGCCTTGCCGGTGTGTTCGGGCGACCAGCTCGTCGGCATGATCACCGACCGCGACATCACCGTTCGCGCCACCGCGGCCGGCTTGGATCCGGACGAGACCTGCGTCTCTGAAGTCATGACCGAGCAGAC
>VBCQ01000132.1 GCA_005882155.1 Betaproteobacteria bacterium | reverse complement strand
GAAAGAAAAACGCCACCTCGACGGCTGCCGTCTCCGGCGCGTCGGAGCCGTGCACGGCATTCGCGTCGATGCTGTCGGCGAAGTCGGCGCGGATCGTTCCCTTCTCGGCCTTCTTCGGGTCGGTCGCGCCCATCAGGTCGCGGTTCTTCAGGATCGCGTTGTCGCCTTCGAGCACCTGGATCATCACCGGGCCCGAGATCATGAATTTGACGAGGTCGTTGTAGAACGGACGCGCCTTGTGAACCGCATAGAAGGCCTCGGCTTCGCCACGCGACAAATGCGCCATCTTGGCTGCGACGATCTTCAGGCCGGCGCCTTCGAAACGGGCGTAGATCTGGCCGATGACATTCTTCGTCACGGCATCGGGCTTGATGATCGAAAGCGTTCGTTCGAGCGCCATGGTTTTCTCTCCTGAATCAAGGTCTTGGCAAAGCCTTGCATTGTATCGCTTGAAGGCTGCGCCTCAGTGTCAGAAAGCTCAGCGGCCGCCGCGCCGGCCACCGCCACCACCACCTCCGCCAAACCCTCCGCCGCCACGATTGCCGCCGCGGCCGCCCTTGCGGTGAAACGCGTCGGCGCCGATGTACCCGACCGAGGTCTGCATCGGGTCGGGCTCGCGCGGACCACCGCCCTTCTTCGGACCGCCGGGTGCGTTGCCGCTGCCACCGGCACCGAAGCCGCCGCCACCGCGGCCGAAGCCGCGACCGCCGGCAGGGCTGCGGGGGTTCTGCACGAAGCGCTTGTCGAAAGTCTGCTCGAGCGGATTCGGAATCCGCGAATGATCGATCTCTTCCTCGAAGTCCGGATCATCGTGATCGCGCTGCTGCGGTTCGGCGCGCACCGCCGACGGCTCGCTCGGACGCGATCGCTCGTCGCGCGGACCGCGATCGTTGCGGCGCTCGTTGCGCTGCTTGCCGCGACCGCCCTGATTGCCTTGCCCTTGCTGGCCGCGGCCGCCGCGTTCGTCACGCCCGCCGCCGGCGAGGCCGCGGATCGTGCGAACGTCGTCGGACCCGAGATCGACCCAGACGCCGCGCTTGAGCCCGCGCGGCAAGACGACCGTGCCGTAGCGAATTCGAATCAGCCGGCTCACCGTGAGCCCGACCTCTTCGAACAATCGACGCACTTCGCGATTGCGGCCCTCGGTGATGACGACGCGGTACCAGTGGTTCGCGCCTTCGCCGCCACCGTCTTCAATCGAGCGGAAGCTTGCCGGCTGGCCATCGATCGTCACGCCTTCGAGCAGCTCGGCCTTCGACTCTTCGTCGAGTGTGCCGAGCACGCGAACCGCGTACTCGCGCTCGACGCCGAAGCGCGGATGCATCAGCTCATTGGCCAGCTCGCCCGAGTTCGTGAACAACAGCAAGCCCTCGGTGTTGATGTCGAGCCGGCCGACCGACTGCCACTTGCCTTGCTGCAGTCGCGGCAGGCGGCGGAACACCGTCGGCCGATGCTGCGGATCGTCGTGCGTGACGACTTCACCGGCCGGCTTGTGGTACGCAATGATGCGCGGCGGAGGCGGCACGATTCGCACCTTGACCGGCCGGCCGTCGACCTTGATGTGGTCGCCGAAAGAGATTCGCTGGCCGATGTGCGCGAGCTGGCCGTTGACCGAAATCTTGCCTTCGAGAATCAGCTCTTCCATGTCGCGACGCGAGCCGACTCCGGCCTGAGCCAGGACCTTGTGCAGCTTCGGCGCTTCAGGGTCGGGGCGCAGCACGCGCTTCGGCGGCGCTGCGGTCTCGGGGCCTTCAGCATCGACCTGAACCGCAACATCGAATTCGCCGGACAACACTTCGGCGAAGAGCTCGTTGGGATCGGTCGGTGGGATGACTTCGACGGGCTCGGTGTCGCCGGTCGATGTCTCGCCGTCGTCATCGTCGTCAGCGGAGGCAAGGTTTGCGGCCGCAGCGCCTTCGGCCATCGCAGCGCCTTCGCCGCCGCGTCCACGCCGGCGTTCGCGTCGGCCGCGGCGTCGACCGCGCGGTCCGTCTTGAGCCTCGCCATCTCGCTGCGGCGCATCGGCCGCAGCGATGGGCTCGGCGTCGCCAGCCGAAGCCGGCTCCGTCGACTGCACGGTCGCGCCCGGCGCTTCGGCTGCGCTCGCGGTCACCGCTGGAGTTTCGCTCGGCATCGGCGCGCTCGCCTCCACCACGGGCTCGACTGCGGACGAATCTGTCGTCACGGCAGCGCGCCGCCGACGCGGTGCCTTGACCGCGGTCGCCGCCTCTTCGACCGGCGCTGCCTCGCTGCTTGTCTCAGCTGCCACGGCGCCGTCTTCCGCCACCGCTGCCTTGACAGCGCGCTTGCGTCGCGCCGGCTTCGTCGGTGCCCCCTCGCCCTCCTCGGCCGCGGTCGTTGGCGAGCGGACTTCGGCGTCCGGAATCGGCGCGTTGTCTTCTTCGTTGACGTTCATGCTTGGGGTTCCATCGGAGCGGCGGCGGCCGCAGAGTCGGGTGAGGAAGGGACGGCATCGTCGTTGGCGGCCGGTTCATCGATCGAGGAGGCCGGCACTGTTTCGTCGAGTGCCAACGCGGCTTGCGTGTCGATCAACGACGACTGATCGGCCAATGCATCGCCGATCCGCATCGCGCCTTCGCCCGAGCCATCGAGCAGCGGCAATTGATCGAGGCTCGCCAGACCGAGATCGTCGAGGAACTGCTTCGTCGTCGCCAGCAGGGCGGGGCGACCCGGCGCTTCGCGGTAGCCGATCGCTTCGATCCAGCCGCGGTCCTCGAGCTGCTTGACGATTTGACTCGCCACGGTCACGCCGCGGATGTCTTCGATGTCACCGCGCGTCACCGGTTGGCGGTAGGCAATGATGGCCAGCGTTTCCATCACCGCACGCGAATACTTGGGCGGTTTCTCCGGGTTAAGCCGGTCGAGGTACTCGCGCATCTCGGGCCGGCTCTGAAAGCGCCAGCCGGTCGACAAGGGCACCAGCTCGACGCCACGGCCTTCCCAGTCGCGCGTGAGCTCGTCGAGCAGCGAACGCAAGGTGTCGGCACCGATCTCATCGGCAAACAGCGTGCGCATGTCGCGCAGCGGCATCGGCTGCTGCGCGCAGATCAGCGCCGTCTCGAGGACGCGCTTCGCATCCTGTGTGTTCATGGACTTCGTTTACATCCTCTGCCGGGTGCATCCGGCAATTTGGGTCAGAGGGTCTCGCAATCAGCCTCGGCACGACCTCACCGAAATCAGGTGGGACACGTCGCTCGGCGGCTGGGCAGATGGTCCATCGGTTCGTCGCGCTTCTCGCGGGGAACCTTGTCGTCGCGCCTTCAGGCGCGGCTCACTTCACGCTCGGCGCAAACCGCCGCAGCGGTCTCGCACATCGCAAAGGATTGCCCGCATTGTAGCGAAGCCGCGGGCGCTCAGGAACATGCAACGATTTGGTTCCATGCCGCGTCGAAATCCGCCGGCGGCACGGCTCGAAATTCAAGCGCCGTGCCGTCAGCCGGGTGCGTGAGCGCGAGCCGCGTCGCGTGCAAGGCCTGGCGCTGCATGCCGAGCGCCGCGGCGCCGCCGTAAATCGCGTCGGCGACCAAGGGATGGCCGCGCGACGCGAGGTGAACCCGGATCTGATGCGTGCGGCCGGTGTGCAAGGTGCATCGCAGCGCACTGAATTCGTCGGTATGGCCGAGCCGCTCGACATCGGTCGTCGCCGACTTGCCCGACGCGAGCACGGCCATCCGGATGCGCGACTGCGGGTCGCGTGCAATAGGCGCTTCGATGCGCAATTTCTTCTTCTCGAGCACGCCATGCGCGATCGCGAGGTATTCGCGATGCACCTCGCGTGCCGCAATTGCGCGCACCAGCGCGGTCATCGCTTGCAGCGTCTTGCCCACCACCATCAAGCCCGATGTGTCCTTGTCGAGTCGGTGCACGATGCCGGCGCGCGGCAGCAGCGCCGCGCTGTTGTGATGAGCGAGCAAGCCATTGAGCACGGTGCCCGACCAGTTGCCCGCCGCAGGGTGGACGACGAGCCCGGCCGGCTTGTTCAGCACCAGCAGCTGCGCGTCCTCGAACACGATGTCCAACGGGACCGGCTCGGGCCGGAAGGCCTGGCTCTGCGCGGTCGGAATCAGCTCGACCGCGACGCGCTGGCCCGCCATGACCTTGCGCGACGACGTGGTGACGCTTCGGCCATCGACCCACACGTGGCCGCTTTCGATCAGCCCTTGCAGGTGGTTGCGCGAAAACTCACCAGCCATCGCCACCACCGCCTTGTCGAGCCGCGAGCCGTGAAGCGCGTCGGCGACGATCGCTTCGCGCTTCTCCGCCTCGTCGCTCCATGGCGTGTCGGCCGATTCCGTGTCGGCGGCAAGGTCCCGCTGCGCGCCGGGTTCGGCACTGTGCCCAACCCTATAATCCGTGCTCATTTTTCGATAGGACGGCGCGCGTTCGCGCGGGCCATCAGTTCATGAAGTTCAAGCGTTCGGTGGTACGGCCTTTCGGCCTCGTGTTGTCGATGTTGCTCGCGTCGTGGTTGGCGAGCGGCTGCGGTTCGACCGGCAAGGACGAGACCTCTGCGTGGTCGACCGAGAAATTGTATTCAGAGGCGAAGCAAGAGGCCGACAACGGCAGCTGGGAGCGCGCTGGCAAGCTCTACGAGCGCTTGGAAGGGCGTGCTGCAGGCACGCTGCTCGCGCAGCAGGCGCAAATCGAGCGCGCCTATGTGCTGTACAAGAGCGGCGAGAAGGCGCAGGCCCTGTCGACGCTCGAGCGCTTCATCAAGCTGCACCCGACGAGCCCGGCGGTCGACTACGCGCTGTACTTGCAGGGCATCATCAACTTCAACGACAACCTCGGCATCCTCGGCAGCCTGGCGCGCCAGGACTTGGCCGAGCGCGACCAGCAGGCGTCGCGCGATTCGTATCAATCATTCAAACAACTCGTGCAGCAGTTTCCGCAGTCGCGCTATACAGACGACGCGCAGCTCCGGATGAACTACATCGTCAACTCGCTCGCGGCGTATGAAGTTCACGTCGCGCGCTACTACTTCCGACGCGGCGCGTATGTCGCAGCCGCGAACCGTGCGCAGCAAGCCGTGCAGGAATTCCAGGACTCGCCGTCGGCCGAAGAGGCGCTGTTCATCATGGCGCGCAGCTACGACCGGCTCGGGCTGGAGCAGTTGCGCGACGATGCCGACCGCGTGCTGCGCAAGAACTACCCCAACAGCGCGTTCCTCGCCTCGGGCGGCGTGAAAGCGCCTGCGCGGGCGTGGTGGCAGTTCTGGTGAGCGCGACGCGGTCGCTGCAGATGACGCCGTAAATCCCCGCTACTCCGGCTTTTGCCGATCACGACCACGCCGATCATCCAGTTCGGCAAAAGTGGGTTCTCGCGTTCGTGATCCAAAAGGGGGGAACCTGATGCGCCAAGTGTCCGCGTCCGGCGTTTCCTAGAAAACGAAACCAATCGACGGCGACGGCTTCTGTGTTGTCAGGCTGTGCAGCTGTGTCGATGTCACGCGATGCCGCTGCGCGAATGGAGTAGCCATGTCGTCGCAATTGCGGTCCCTCTGGATCCGTACCCGTTTGCCCCTCATCGTGCTGGCGATCGGCGCCATGCTTTCGCTGGCACTGAGCTACGCGGCGCAGCGCGAGATCGCGCGCAGTGCCCAAGTGCGCTTCGATTCGGAAGCCGCCACCGTCGCGCGCAAGGTCGAAGACCAGTTCAACAACTACACCGAAGTGCTGATCGGGCTGCGCGCCTTGTTCAACACATCGGACATGGTGACGCGCTCGCAGTTCCATGAATACGTCACCGGGCTCGGGCTGCAAGAGAACCTGCCCGGCTTTCGGGTCCTCAACTTCGCGCCGTACGTGCCTGCCGCGCAGCGCCGTACCTACGAGGAAAGCAACGGCTTCGCAATCGCGCCGGCCGGCGTGCGCACGGCCTACTACCCGCTGACTTTCATGGAGCCGAGGGAAGGCAACGAGCGCGTGCTCGGCAAGGACATGGGCGCTCTGCCGACCGCCCTCACCGCGTTGGAAAAAGCTCGCGACACCGGAGCGCTCACGTCATCGGGCAAGACGATCCGCGTCAACGGCAGCAACTCGGAGATTGGCCTTGCGATGCGCCTCCCGGTCTATCGCCGCGGGATGCCGCTGGACAGCGTCGAGCAGCGCCGCGCGGCTTACCTCGGATCGGTCGGAGCCGGCTTCAGTGTGGCAAACATGCTGCGCGGTATTCTCGGCGACGACGCCGCGGGGCCGTTGCGGCTGCGCCTGTTCGACGGCGGCCTGATGGCGAGCCAGCACGCGATCGCAGCCGACAAGGCGCGCATGGCGGCCGACAACCTGCTTTTCGACAGCTCGGCGTCGCTCAACACCCCATCGCCGGCTGACAGCGTCGAGCGAGACCTCGCGTTCGAGCTCGGCGAGCGCATCTGGGTCATGAACGTGTCGGCCGACTCGGGACATGTGATCGGCACGCTGGACCGTATCGTCCCGCTGCTGATCCTGCTGTGCGGCCTGGCGATCAGCACGCTGCTCGCCGGCATCATCTACTCGTTGACAACCTCGCGCGCTCGCGCACTCGCCATCGCGCGTGCGATGACGACCGACCTGCGAACCAGCGAGCGCCGTCTCGGCGAAGCGCAGCAATTGGCGAGTCTGGGCAGCTGGATTCTCGATGCAGCCACCGGCGACCTGAGCTGCTCGAATGAAGCACGCCGCATCCTCGGCTTCGACGCATCCGTATCGGCACCCAAGCTCGACGCGCTGCTGCTGCGAGTACCGATCGATGAGCGCGATGCGGTCGAAGCAAACATCGCGGCCGCCGCGCGATCCGGCGAGCGCAGCGAATTCGAGCACCGCGTGTGCGCGCCCGATGGCTCCGAGCGCTGGGTCCACGCGATCGTGCAACTCACCGAGGAAGACGGCAAGACCGCGCTGCGCGGCACCGTTCGCGACGACACGCCGCGCAAGCGCACTGCGCTGCGCCTGACGCTGGAGCACCACATCGCACGCTTGCTGGTCAGCGACGACGACACCGATCTGATCCTGTCGCGTGCGCTCGAGGCGATCTGCGATCAATTGAACTGGGACGTCGGTGCATGCTGGACCGTCGACGCCGACGGTCTCGCGCAATGCGGGCCGGCGCGCCAGATCACCGACGACCCGGCGCTGGCGGAATTCGTTCGGGTCAGCCGCGCGCTCAGCTACCGATCGAACGAGGGCTCGCTCGGCCGCTCATGGGCCACCAGCGATACCGTCTGGCTCGATGCCTTGGCGGCGGGCGGCGGATTCAATCGTGATGCGCTCGCGGCCCAAGCGGGCTTGAATTCCGGCGTGATCGTACCGATGGCCGGCGGCGGGGGTCACACCGCGCTCGAGTTCTTCAGCCGCAAGCCGCGCTTTGCCGACGCCGACATGATCGAAACGCTGCGTGCGGTGGCGATGCAGATCGGCCAGTACCAGCAGCGCAAGCAAGCCGAGCACACGCTGCGCTACGTCGCGAGCCACGACTCGCTGACTGGCCTGTCGAACCGCCCGGTGCTGCAACGCCGCCTCACGCAGGCGATCAAGCGCAGCAATCGTCATCAGAAGCGGCTCGCCGTTCTGTTCCTCGATCTCGATCGCTTCAAGCAGATCAACGACACGCTCGGCCATGGCGTCGGCGACACGATGATCCGCGCCTGCGCCGAACGGCTGACACGCATCCTGCGCGAGGGCGACACCGTCGCGCGCTTCGGCGGCGACGAGTTCGTGCTGGTCCTCGAAGACCTGTCCGAGCCGAGCGACGCGATCGTCGTTGTCGACAAGGTGCTCGCATGTTGCGCCGAGCCCTTCGTCATCGACGGCCACGAGCTGCATGTGACGGCGAGCGCCGGCATCAGCATCTATCCGGAAGACGGCGGCGACGGCGAGACGCTGCTGAAGAACGCCGACACCGCGATGTACCGCGCCAAGGAGCGCGGCCGCAGCACCTACCAGTTCTACGCGGCGCAGATGAACACCCAGGGCGCCGAGCGCTTCATGCTGGAAAGCGGCTTGCGCCGCGCGTTGGAGCGGGGCGAGCTGGCGCTGCACTACCAGCCGAAGATGGACCTGCGCACGCAGAGCATCACCGGCGTCGAGGCGCTGATGCGCTGGCGCCATCCGGTGCTCGGCATGGTGTCGCCGGCGCAATTCATTCCGATCGCCGAAGAGTCGGGACTGATCGAAGCGATGGGCAAGTGGGCTCTCGAAGTCGCCTGTGCCGACGCGCGCGCGTGGCAAGACGGCGGGCTGCCGCCGGTGCAAATGAGCGTGAATCTTTCGGCGCGGCAACTCAACAGCCCGACCTTGATCGCCGACATCGCGTCGGTGCTGAGCGAATGCAAGCTCGATGCATCGCTGCTCGAGCTCGAGATCACCGAGAGCGCGATCATGCAGAACCCGAGCCATGCCGCAGCGCTGTTGCACGAGGTG
>VBCQ01000134.1 GCA_005882155.1 Betaproteobacteria bacterium | reverse complement strand
TGCGGCGCCAGGTGCGCGACCCTGCGCTGCGCGAGGCTCTGACGCCGCGCTATCGCATGGGCTGCAAGCGCATCCTGCTCGGCAGCGACTTTTATCCCGCGATGCAGCGGCGCAATGCGCAGCTCGTCACCTCGCCGATCGCGCGTGTCGTTGCCGACGGCGTGCAGACCGCCGACGGCGAGCACTACCCGCTCGACGTGCTGGTGCTTGCGACCGGCTTCCATGCGGCCGATGCGATGGCGCCGTTCCCGGTGCAAGGCCGCTACGGCGCCGAGCTGAATACCGTCTGGCGCGAAGGCGCACGCGCATATCTCGGCTGTACCGTGCCGGGGTTCCCGAATCTGTTCCTCCTGGTCGGCCCGAACACCGGGCTCGGCCACAACTCGATGGTGTTGATGATCGAGTCGCAGCTGCGCTACGTCATCGATGCACTGGCGCGAATGGACCGTGCGCACTTGGGCAGTGTCGACGTGAAATGGGACGTCGCGAACCGCTTCAACGATGAGCTGCAGTGGCGTCTGCAAGGCACGGTGTGGATGACCGGCTGCAAGAGCTGGTACCAGACGCGCGACGGCAAGATCACCACCTTGTGGCCCGGCTCGACGCTCGAATTTCGTCGCCGCACGCGGCGTTTCCGGCTGGCGGACTACGAAGGCTCGAGGGCCTGAGGCATGCAGCGCCGCACCTGGGTCTTCGGTCTCGCCGCAACGGCGAGCGGCTTGCTGAGCGGCTGCGTCGAAGGCATGTTCTTTCATCCGGATCGATTGACCTACGCGACGCCGGCAGCGCTCGGCGTCACCGCGCGCGACGTGTATTTCGCGACCGACGATGGTGCGACGCTGCACGGCTGGTGGTTGCCGGCGACCGGCGCTGCGCGTGCCACGCTCGTGCATGCGCACGGCAACGCGGCGAACATCAGCAACCACCTGCCGCTCGTCGCGTGGCTGCCGGCGGCGGGCATCGACGTGCTGACCTTCGACTACCGCGGCTTCGGCCGCAGCACCGGAACGCCCACGCTCGACGGCGTCGTCGCGGACATGCGCGCCGCATTTGCCGAAGCGCGGCGCAGGGCGACAGCGCATCCGCTCGTGCTGCTCGGCCAAAGCCTCGGGGGTGCGACGGCGATCCGTGCCCTCGCCCAGGATGCAGCGGCCGGCGCCAACGACGTCAAGCTGCTGATCTGCGACTCGGCTTTCAGCAGCTACCGCGGCATTGCGCGCGAAGCGGCGAGCGGCAGCGTGCTGTCGGTCGTCGCACCGTTCGCGTTGCCGACTTTGCCGGCCGCCACCAGCGACCCGCTCAACGCGATCACGAGCTTGCGCGCGCCCTTGCTGCTGCTGCACGGCGAGCTCGATCAGGTGATCGCAATCCGCCACAGCGAACGTCTGCACGCCGCGGCGACATCGCCCAAGCAATTCGTTCGCATCAAGGACGGGCAGCACATCGACGCGCTACAGCGCCCCGACATCCGCGATCGCGTCTTGGCTTCGATCGCAAACTCCCTGGGAAGCTGAATGGCCGTCTCCGTCTTCGACCTCTTCAAGATCGGCATCGGGCCGAGCAGCTCGCACACCGTCGGCCCGATGCGCGCGGCGCGGCTGTTCGCGCTTCGGCTGCAGCACGACGGCATGCTGAACGCGACGCAGCGTGTCAAGGCCGAGCTCTACGGCTCGCTCGGCGCGACCGGCAAGGGCCACGGCACCGACAAGGCGGTGCTGCTCGGCCTGGCCGGACACGAACCCGACCGCATCGACGTCGACGCGATCCCGGCACTGCTCGCGGCGATGCGCAAGACCCAAACGCTGACCTTGGCCGGCGCGCAGACGATCGCCTTCGACGAAGCGGCGGACCTCGTCTTCCACCGCCGCGAAAGCCTGCCGTTCCACGCCAACGGGATGCGATTCACGGCATTCGACTCCAGCGGCGCCGAGCTCGTCGCGCGCACCTATTACTCGGTCGGCGGCGGCTTTGTCGTCAGCGACGAAGTGGCGGCCGACGGATCACGCCAGAAGCGCATCGCGCCCGACACCACCGTGCTGCCGCTGCCATTTCATTCCGGCGCCGAACTGCTCGCGCTGACGCAGCGCGAAGGCTGCAGCATCGCCGACGTGATGCGCCGCAACGAGCGCCATTGGCGCAGCGACGCCGAGATCGACGCCGGCCTGCTGACGATCTGGAGCGTGATGCGCAAGTGCGTCGAGCGCGGCTGCGCGACCGACGGGGTGCTGCCTGGCGGCTTCAAGGTGCGGCGCCGCGCAGCCGACTTGTACCGGCAGTTGTGTGCCAATCCCGAAGCCGCGCTGCGAGACCCGCTGCAAGTGCTCGATTGGGTCAACCTCTACGCACTCGCCGTCAACGAAGAGAACGCTGCCGGCGGCCGCGTCGTCACCGCGCCGACCAACGGTGCGGCCGGCATCGTGCCCGCAGTGCTGCATTACTACACGCGATTCGTCCCCGGGTCGAATGATCGAGGCGTCATCGACTTCCTGCTCACCGCAGCGGCGATCGGCATTCTCTACAAGGAGAACGCATCGATCAGCGGCGCCGAAGTCGGCTGCCAGGGCGAAGTCGGCGTCGCCTGCTCGATGGCCGCCGGCGCGCTGTGCGCGGTGATGGGCGGCACACCCGAGCAGGTCGAGAACGCCGCCGAGATCGGCATGGAGCATCACCTCGGCCTCACCTGCGATCCGGTGGGCGGCCTGGTGCAGATCCCGTGCATCGAGCGCAACGCGATCGCGTCGGTGAAGGCGATCAACGCCGCGCGGATGGCGCTGCGTGGCGACGGCACGCACCATGTAAGCCTCGACAAGGTCATCAAGACGATGCGCGAGACCGGTGCCGACATGATGACGAAGTTCAAGGAAACCGCGCGCGGCGGGCTGGCGGTGAACATCGTCGAATGCTGAAGCCCTGCGGCCGCTGCTGCCGTATGCTCGGCGATGCAGGGACGCGGCGCGCCGCAGAAGCGCTTCGGGAGTCGGTATGAAAACCAGCCGGATTGTCTTGTTCGCCGCCGCGGTGGTCGTTGTGGGCGCCGCGGCCGTTCTGTTCGCGCGAACTGCCCCGTTCGTGAAACCGCTCGACAACGTGTCGCTGCGCTTGAACTGGACGGTGTACGGCGAGCACGCGCCGTTCTTCGTCGCGAAAGAGAAAGGCTTCTTTCGCGACCAGGGGCTCGACGTCGAAATCCTTCCCGGATCGGGCTCGGGCGCCACCGTCAAGCTGATCGGCGAAGGCGCGAGCGACTTCGGCTATGCCGACTCGGGCACGCTGGTCAAGGGCATCGCATCGGGCGCGAAGATCAAGTCGGTCGCGGTCTTCACGCAGCGCAACACGCAGTCGCTGATGTTCTTCGCGAGCAACCCGATTCGCGAGCCGAAAGACATCGTCGGCAAGAAGCTCGCGTTCACCAGCGGCGACGCGTCGGCGCAGGTCTTCTCGTCGGTGCTGCTGACGATGGGCATCGATGCATCGCAAGTCCACTTGCTCTACTACTCGACGCCGCGCGAAAAGGAGCAGGCGGTGTTCGACGGCAAGGCCGATGCGTTCGGCGGGCTCTACATCGATCAATTGCCGCGCATCCGCGAGCAATGGAAGCCGCGCGAGGTCGGCGTGTTCAAGCTGCACGAGCATGGGCTGGTCGCGCTGGCAATGGGCATCCTCGTTCACGACGACTTGATCAAGCGCCGGCCCGATCTCGTCAAGCGCTTCGTCAAGGCGTCGCAGCAAGGCGCGCAGTGGGCGCAAGCGCATCCGCAAGAAGCAGCGGCGATCGTCTTCAAGCACACGCAGGGCGACACGCTGCCGAGCGTCGCGACACAAGTCGAATACTGGCTCGGCTGCATCCATTCGAGCCGCACTGCGGGGCAACCGACAGGCTGGATGGCGGCCGATGACTGGGCATCGACGATTGCACTGGTGGCCAAGACCACCAAGATCGATGCGCCGAAGGAACTGTCGCTGTATTACACCAACGAATTCATCGATGAAACGATTCGCTGACCTCGCTGGTACTGCACGGGCGGCGGCGCACCTGCTGCCGCTCGCGTTGCTGACTGCCGCGATCGGTGCGGTGCTCGTCTATCTGTACGTCGACGCGACGATGGCGCTGTACGCGGCTGCCCTGTTGATTCTGCTCGGCGTCGCCGGCACGCTGAAGAATTTCAAGTCGTTCGAGATCCGCTACAAGCTGCACGTCGCGTTCCTGTTCCTTACGCTGATTCCGCTGATTCTGCTGTCGCTGTGGAACAAGCTGCAGATGAACGACGCGCTGACCAACGCGGCCAACGTGTCCTTGTTTGCCGGCGCGACGCGCACCGCGAATCGGCTCGACGACTTCTTCATCGTCGAGCTCAACAACCTGCGCGTGAAGGCCGCCCTGCCCGCGCTGCAGGATTACTTGAGCCAGCCGTCGCCGGCGTCGCGGCAGGCGGTGCTCGAGCTCTTGAAGATCTTCGGCAGCGAAGACTCTCTGTACATCTCCGCCGTCTTGCTGCTCGACGACAAGGGCCGCATCGTCGCCGACACGCGGCAGTACCCGGTGCCGCCCGACATGTCGGCGCACGACCTGTTCCTCGTGCCGCGAGCGAGCGGTCAGGGATTCATCTCGTCGATCGGCGCTGAAGAAATGATCGGCGAGAGCGGCTTCTACTTGAGCAGCGCGGTGCGCGGCCCCGGCGGCGGGTTTCTCGGTGTGCTCGCGATCCACTACAGCCGCGCCTTCCTGCAGCAGGTGGTCTCCGAAAGCCACGGTCTGGCCGGCGAGCGCTCGTTCGCGTTTCTGGTCGACAAGGAGCTGCGCTACCTCGCCCACGGCAAAGACGCCGAGCTGAGCGGCAAGCCGTGGCAAGGCTTGTCGAGCGCGCTCGCACCGCGGCTCAATGCGATCGAGCATTTCGCGCAGAGCAAGCAGGCGATTCATGCGTTCTCCACCACCGACCCGACCGAGGGCGCACAAGCGGCGATGCAGATGGTCGCGGTGCCGCTGAAGAACAAGCCGTGGCTCGTCGTGTTCGCGCAGCCGCAAGAGGTGTTCCTTGCGCCGGTGCGGGCGCAGAACGCCAACCTGATCGGCGTCGTGCTGCTGATCGTCGTGTTGACCTACGTGGCCGGGGCGCTGATCGCCAAAGGCCTGTCCAGCCCGATCGTTCATTTGACCTCGGTGGCCAAGCGCCTGGGCGTCGCCGAGGCCGATGCGTCGGCCGGGACCAAGAGTGCAGAGGGATTCGGCACGCTGTTCGAAACGCTGGAGAAGATGGCCGCCGAGCTTGGCGATGCGGTCGCCGTGCCGCCGTCGCCGCGCGGCGACGAGATCGGCATCCTTGCCAACGCGTTTCGCAGCATGGTCGCGCAGATGCGAACACTGGTCACTGACCTGGCGCAGCGCGTCGAAGAGCTCGAAGGTGCGCAGCGCGCCGTCGGCGAAGCGCAGCGGCTGCTGCAAAGCGTGATCGACAACTCGGGCGCGGTCGTCTGCGTGAAGGACCTCGCCGGCCGCTATCTGCTGATCAATCGGCGCTTCGAGGAGGTGTTGCACGTCAGCGAAGCATCGGTCATCGGCAAGACCGACTTCGACCTCTTCACCGCGGACGAGGCCGCGACCTACCGCGCCGCCGACTTGCGCGCGGTAGCGCTGGGCACTGCGCTCGAAGCCGAGGAAATCGTGCCGCAGGACGACGGCCTGCACACCTACATCGCGATCAAGTACCCGCTCGTCGACGCAGCCGGCAAGCCGTATGCGACCTGCGGCATCTCGACCGACATCACCGAGCGCAAGCAGGCCGAGGTCGAGCTGAAGGCGCACCGCGCCAACCTCGAGCAGCTGATCGAGGTGCGCACTTCGCAACTCCAAGTCGCGAAGGAGCGCGCCGAAGTGGCGAACCATGCGAAGAGCGCGTTCCTCGCGAGCATGAGCCATGAGCTGCGAACGCCGCTGAATGCGATCCTCGGCTATGCGCAAATCCTCGCGCAGGCGAGCAACCTCACCGAGCGCCAGGTGACGGGGCTCAACACGATCTATCAGAGCGGCGAGCACCTGCTGATGCTGATCAACGACATCCTCGATCTGTCGAAGATCGAGGCCGGCAAGCTCGACCTGTACCCGACCGCCGTCAACCTGCCGATCTTCATCGCGCTGATCACCGACATCGTTCGCGTCAAGGTCGAGCAAAAAGGCGTGCGCTTCATCTGCGAGGTGCCGCACGACCTGCCGCAAGTCGTGCGCGCAGACGAGCAGCGGCTGCGCCAAGTGCTGCTGAACCTGCTCGGCAACGCGACCAAATTCACCGAGCACGGCGAGGTGCTGCTGCGCATTCATCGAACCCCCCACAAGAGCCGCGTCGCCCGGCTGCGCTTCGAAGTGCGCGACACCGGAGTCGGCATCGCAGCGTCGCAGCAGCAGCGCATCTTCGAGCCTTTCGAGCAAGCCGGCGATGAGCAGTATCGGCTCGGCGGAACGGGGCTCGGCTTGGCGATCAGCCGCCAGCTCGTGCGCCTGATGGGCAGCGACATCGAGGTCGAGAGCAGCGAAGGCGCGGGCAGCAGCTTCTCGTTCGAGCTCGACCTCCCGATGCTGCAGAAGGAAGCGCCGCCCTCGCGAATCGAAAGCATCGTCGCCGGCTACGAAGGGCCGCGCAAGACCGTGCTGGTGGTCGACGACGTGAAGGAGAACCGCGCGGTGCTCGCCGACATGCTGGGGCCGCTCGGCTTTCGCGTCGTCGAAGCCGAAGATGGCCAACAAAGCCTCGAGCGCGCCGAGCAGCAACGCCCCGACCTGATCCTGATGGACAACCTGATGCCGGTGATGGACGGCCTCGAAGCGACGCGCCGCCTGCGCGAGATGCCGGCGTTCAAAGACACGCCGATCATTGCCATTTCAGCCAGCGTCTCGGTGACCGAGCAAGAGCGCTGCATCGCCATGGGCGCCAGCGCCTTCCTGCCCAAGCCGCTCGCCTTCGCCGGCCTGTTCGCCGAGATGCGAACGCTGCTGAATCTGCAGTGGACCTACGATTCAGTCCACGTGCTGCACTGGGCCCGCACCGGCAACATCCGCGAGCTCCACAGCCGCGCAACGCACATCGAGACGTTGGGCAAGCAGTACCGCGTCTTCGTCGAGCGACTGCGTTTGCTGACCGCGGGGTTTCAGTCGCAGAAGATTTTGGATTTTGTCGAGCGGCACATGTCTTAGGGCGGCCAAGTACCCCGCACTGTTGCTGTCGACTTCTGTCCGATTGCCGCGGCCGCAGACTGTGCCTGCACAAGCGCCCAGCGCGGCATCGGCTCGCCGGCATTGAGCTCGTCGAGAAATTTGAGCAAGGTGGCGTAGTCGACGAACTCGACCTCGACCCGAATCTCTCGCTCAGCCGGAACGATCTCGATGGCGACTGGCGTGACGCCGATGATCGACACCGATTCGATTGCGGTCAGCATCGCGGGCCATTTCGATGTCGCTTCGGCCAGCATCTCGCGTGCGCTGGCCTCGTAAGGCGCCGGGCGGGGCGTGGAAATCCGGCGCGGTGGCGGATTCGCCTTCGCACGAATCAGCTCATCACGCTGCGCCCGCAGTTCGTTGAGCTTGCGTTGCTGCATCGATGCAACAACGAGCGACGCGGCCGCCGCCAAGCCCAAGACCGCCACAGCGAACCAAGCCCAGCGCGGTGGTCGCCGCGGCCTGCGAAAGTCGACGAGCACCGACTTCATGCCAAGCGACTCCATTGCACGCCGAATGGAACTTGCACCGTGTCCGACGATGCGCTGTTGCGAGACAACGATGCCCGCGACGCCTGCGTGCGCTCGATCCCGGCTGCCAGCAGTCCGCGCGCGAGAAGCGCTTCTGTCTGTTGGGCGTCGGGTCGCGGCGCATAGGCAACGGCCGTGCCGAACATCAGCTCGCTTCCGGAAAGCAGCACCAGTGCATCGCTGTCCTCGATCGTGAGGCAGCGCGGTGCCTCGGGCGTTTGCAATGCTGCGCCCAGCACCGCCGTCCACCACGGACGAATCGACGCGATCCGCAGTCCATGCTCCGCTGCCGACGTTTCAATCGCATCGAGCAATG